>JAJONN010000041.1 GCA_021323455.1 Alphaproteobacteria bacterium
AGCGGTAAACAAAATAGCCCTTAGGGGGCTATAAATAATAAACTGTACATTTATTCAAGAATTTATGAGTCAGGTGCAAGTTATTTTGAGAACTGGAACGCAAGCATAGCCTAAGCTACGCGCGTACCGGAAGCGCAAAAATAACGCCGCAGATGGCTCATAAATCGAAGAAGAAATGAACATGTTAATTTTTATAGCCCCCTTAGAGCTACTGCTTCTCCTCTTGATCAAGATAAGCTTTGTTTTCTGCTAGGAACTCTTGAATAGACTTCTCGGCTTCCTCTTTGGTATAGCCGTATTTTTGTTGCAAAACACCTTCAAGTTCCGTAGCCGTACCCTCCATTTTAAGGACATCATCGTGTGTTACCTTAGCCCATTTCTGTTGGATTTTTCCCTTAAGCTGTTTCCACTTACCAGCAATAACATCTTTATTAAAAATGGCAGAAGTTTCCGCCTTATTGGCAGCATCAGCTTTAGGGTCTGCTTTGCCTGTAGAGGCACAAACATTACTAGCTAAAGCAAACAAGGCCAGTGTTAAAGTAACGCCTATTAATTTTTTACTCATTTTAATCTCCATTCTTTATTCTTTTTGTATTATCTATCGGTCATCTATAAAAACATTTAAGCGCACAAGACGTAAGAATTATTTGGGAATTTGATCAAGAAGCTTGTTGACTTTCTTCTCTACAACCTCTTTTGTTTCGCCATATTTTTCTTGTGTAAGGCCGACAATTTGATCTTTCCTGCCTTTTACTTTTTCTAAATCTTGGTCAGTTAGGTTCCCCCATGCTTTCTTAACGGATCCCACAACTTGGCCCCACTTTCCTGTAATTTGATCTTGGTATTAATGAAGAATTGTTTTCATTATTTTTTTATCTGCTTGGTTGCTTAAAAGATAGGTGAAAATGATGAGGAAATTAACGCCCAACAATAAACCTGATGTTGTCTCTTTGCTGTTCGCTGATTTGCCTGAAGCGTGCCTTAACCCATAATCCTCTGACCTCACTAAGCCAACACGGCATTCAGGGCGATATATGGCCTTTAATAACCATCGTAATCCCATTGATGATATTTTGGATGGCAAGCGCGGCGAGGATAATGCCAAAGACACGGGTCAATACATTTGTGCCCGTGACACCCAAGAGCTTCATAAGACGGTCCCCAATGAGCAAACTCCCATAGGTAATCAATAAAACGCCCATCAGTATTAATACAACACCCAGGCTTGCTTTTAAGCTCATGGCTTCCGCCTGGCGCATGAGAACCACAACAGACGTTAAGGCGCCTGGCCCTGCGATTAAAGGGATCGCCAAAGGAAAAACAGAGATATCATCTCGATGCGCTGCTTCTTCAGCCTCATCCCCTGTGGTGGAACGGATACCAGAAGCGCGCGCGACAACCATTTCGATGGCAGCCAACAGCAACAGGAATCCTCCCGCAATTCGGAAGGCCGGCTCGGAGATACTCATCGCATCCAACAGCTTATCTCCCGCAAAGGCAAAAGAAAGAAGCAAAATGGTTGCAATCACAGTCGATTTTAAGGCTGTACGGCGCTTGCTTGCGATGGTTTCATTGCGTGTTAAGGCAACAAACATAGGAACAACGGCAAACGGGTCAATAATCACAAATAACGTGACAAAAGCCTGCCATAAAAATTGTGACATAGGTCCGTCTCATTTCAGGAAATGGTATTATACTGTTGATATATAAGCATTTAGAGCCTTGATTGCAAGGTTACTTTTTCTTAAAGCCGCTCTTGGGCCAAGCAATCGCTTGCTTGGCTCGTTGTCCCATGAGGATGGGGAAGCTTCTTAAGGTTTTATGAAAGGCGGATAGGCCCGATAATGGGCATGGCAGATGGCAACAGCCAAGGCGTCAGCGGCATCGGCAGAAACGACGCCACAACCGGGAAGCAGCCGCTGAACCATAAGGGCAACCTGGTTTTTATCCGCATGCCCAACGCCAACCACAGATTTTTTGACGCGGTTCGCCGCATATTCCCCCACAACAAGGCCTGCTTCAGCGGGCGCGAGCAGAACAATACCGCGTGCCATGCCGAGCTTGAGCGTAGATGCGGGATTTTTATTAACGAATGTCTCTTCAACAGCCGCTTCTTGAGGGGCATACGCCTGAATAATTTTCAGAAGCTCTTGGTACAACTGGGACAAACGAGATGGCAGATCATCTTTTCCATCGGAATGCGCAACGCCATGGGCAACGTAAACGAGCCGGTTCCCCAAGCTGTCCACAATGCCCCATCCTGTATTGCGTAAACCAGGGTCAAGACCCAGGATACGGACGGTTTTTGTCATTTAAGCTGTCAGCTTTTTCAAAACATCGTCGCTCATATCGCCATTAGAATAGACCTGCTGGACATCATCGTTGTCTTCCAGCGCGTCGATGAGCTTAAACAAGGATTGAGCGGTAGCCTCATCACAAGAAGCCATCGTTACCGGGCGCCAAATAACCTTTGCTTCCAGGGGGTCTCCGTATTTTTCCAATAAATAATCCCGGACTGCGCCAAAAGAATCAACGGTCGAGGTAATCTCATAAGCTTCATCCTCAACCTCCAGATTTTCAGCACCAGCCTCAATAACGGCTTCAAACACCCCATCATACAGCCCAATAGATGTGGGATACCGGATCAATCCCATACGGTCGAATAGGAAGCTGACGCTCCCCGTTTCCCCTAAGCTTCCCCCATATTTGGTAAAGGCGCTCCGCACATCTGAAGCCGTGCGGTTGCGGTTGTCTGTCAGCCCTTCGACAATAATGGCCGTGCCTCCTGGCCCAAAACCTTCATACCTGACTTCTTCATAATGGGCTGTATCGTCGCCTCCCAATGCTTTTTTGATGGCCCGGTCAATGTTATCCTTGGGCATGTTGGCGCTGCGCGCGGATGTAAGCGCAGCGCGCAAGCGTGGGTTGGCGTTCGGATCAGGCAACCCCCCTCGAACAGAAACAAAAATTTCACGAGCAATTTTTGCAAACATCTTCGCCCGCTTTGCATCCTGGGCGCCTTTACGATACATAATATTTTTAAACTGGGAATGGCCCGCCATGTCTGTTTTTCCTTCTCTCCGATCTACCTTGCTTTCTATTTTTGACAGATGCCCCCTTGCTTTCGCAAGAAAAAATTATGCGCCCCCTCGTCATGAAGCGATACTGCTCCTACGGGTAATCCCCCCTCAACACGACAGCGCTAAAATTTAATGTGGTGTTCGAGGCTCGTTTAAAGGCACAACAGAAAGCCGATAGCCAAGTCCATGGAGGACAGTTTCTACAGTATTAAGCTTAGGGTCACCTTTAGCAGACAGGGATTTGTAAAGGCTCTGCCGATTGAGATGTGTCTTTTTGGCGAGTTTGGTCAATCCGCCTTTTGCTTCAGCAACATCCCTTAAAGCGGTGAGAAATGCTGCTACGTCTTTATCTTTCTCGTATTCTTCAAGAGCAACAGATAAATAAGTTTGCGCATAGCGCGTGTCTTTCAGGTCCTCTAAAAGTGCGTCTTTAAATTTCCTCAGCTTTCTCATGGTAAATCTCCTTTATAACTTTTCCAGCACGATTGAGCTTGGGCAATATCTCTCTGTTGCGTTTTCTTATTTCCGGCACAAAGCAAAATAATAATTTGATCCTTCTCATGGGCGTAATACACTCGATAACCCGGTCCAAAATCTAGTCTTAATTCCCAAACGCCTTCACCAATAGCTTTATGGTCACCAAAATTTCCATCTTCAATACGCCTGATCCTCTGTGAAATTCTTACTTTTGTTTGCATATCCTTTAAAGAATCTAACCAAATTGTAAAAGGCTCATTCCCAAACCTATCGCAATAGATTTCAACTGTTTTTTGCTGGGACATTGAAGTTTCCATCCTTCTTTACCTTATAAAGTATGTTGTAGGCGACAAGAAGTCAATCCCCAAGCGCGAAATTGGCTCATATCGTGATATTTCTAGGATATCTGTACGCCCACTCCAAGGATGAACCCCAGATGGGTGATTACACAAAGTCTATTGAGAGGGATAAAGTCTGGGCAGCGAAAGAAAATGGGGTTATTATTGGGGTTGTATCCGCCACATCATGCCAATAATTTGTCCATATAATTGCCTTGTTTTTTGTCCATATTTTCATACTGTTCAAAAAAGTGGATGGAACCTAAGATGATAAAGGAAACTTTTACTAAGGGCATGGTTTTAGCAACCATCATCCTGATGGATCTCTTAACAGGGATGGAATTCGATCTCTTTGTACCAAGTTTCCCTGAATTGAAAAACCAGTTTAGCCTGACGCCATTTTGGGCCGAAGCGTTGTTATCCATCAATTTTGCAGGCTATTGTTTCAGTCTGTTCTTTGTTGGAAGCTTGGCGGATCGCTATGGCCGTAAGCCCATCATAGTGATGGGCCTTTTGACATTTATCATAGGCAGCTTCTTTTGCTTATGGGCACTGTCCTACCTATTTCTCCTCATAGGTCGCTTTCTACAAGGCATCGGTATCGCCGCTCCGGCAATTCTCAGCTTTCTCATTATCGCCGACACCTATTCATTGAAGAAACAGCAATCCTTATTTGCGATCCTAAATGGGTTACTCAATCTCTCTGCGGGGATAGCACCCGTCATTGGCAGCTACATTACCCTTTACTTCCATTGGCGGGGCAATTTTATGACGCTTCTTCTTTTAGGACTGATTTCGCTCGCGATGACCCTGCTTTTTATTCCCTCCCATAAACTGCCTGACCATAAAGACCCTTTCTCCTTACAGGCTTATCCTTCTCTATTTCAGTCAAAACCCCTGATGCTTTTAATCGTGTGAGCCTTGAGCATTTTGGCTATTATCAGGGAGCGTTAGCCTTGGTATTCGCCCTTGGGAGCCTATTATTTGGTCTGATGCTCCCACGCTATAATCAGAAGAAATTACTAACCGTTTCAATTCCTATCTTCATCTTTGGTTTCATAAGCCTTGCTTGGGTCACTATACAGGATATCCCAAACCCATTGTTGATTACGCTCGCATTTCTTCCTTTTATTATCGGGCAGATAATCCCAGGTACGATCCTTTATCCCTTAAGCCTGAGCCTTGTGCCGCAGGCTAAGGGGCGGATAACAGCCATTCTCCAGGGGGGTCGTCTTATCTTCTCAAGCTTCTGTCTTCAGCTTGCTGGCTACTTTTATCAGGGATCCTTTCAAAATATCGGCGTTATCATCAGCTTCTTCATTCTCATGACGGTCATTGCCTTGTTTTTTGTCCTCAAAAATCGGGAGATTATGAAAGCGTTTTGAAAGGGCTTAACGAATTGCAGGGACTTGGGAGCTTTATCAGCTCTGGCTTCAAACGTTCCCATCGCCACCTGGCATGGGATTGTCTTCAAAGACAAGATGGGAAGAGTTGATGGGGTAGACTGATTTCGTCACGCTGGCACTGCATTCCCGCTGGACGTCTTTCATGGATTCCAAATAGAGGTCACTCCACCCGATTCCACAAATGAGGGAATCTCGGAACTTGAGGGAGCCTTTATAGGGCAGGTCTTGATGTTCCTGGATATAAAAAAGCCAGTGGGTCAAGGCTTCTGCTAACTTGTCGTCCTGTTCCCTGTGAGAATCGAACGGCACGCCGTGCGGTAACGGGACTGGATCTCTACACCCGACAGAGCATCGACGTACCCTTTGCAGATGTTGACCGTAATGGGCAGTTGCTCGCGCATAGCCAGGATGTGCAAGTCCCGAGCTGTCCATTGTCCCGTGCCATCGTAAAAGTTTTGGTCATTGATACATTTCAGCCGAAATGCCGTTGTTGACGGGTGAAAGTTGGCCGCACGGAAACACTCTTGCGCTTTACGCAAGGCTTCCTGTTTGGTAGCAGACAGGTTCATAGATGAATGGCCCTTGGGCCATCTTCCCTACCGTCTTTCAGAGGATCTCCCAAATGGCTCCCCAGATCATCTTCCCCATGATCTTCAAAAACAGGGATGCGGCTTTTGAGAATTAGGAGGCTGTGGGCCATCCGGTCAAGGAGAAAGGCGTAGTCAAGGCACAATTGTCGGTAAGCAGCAGTTGGGACACAAGCATAGCCAAAGACCTTGCCGCCGAACTTTTGACAGAACTCTTCGTCGATGCTAAAAGCGGCCAGGTTCTTGAGAGCTTCACGGTTGGGAGAGATGCTCACGCCTGTATCCTTCGCATCCAATAGGGAGGGAACAGATAGGAATATAAGTTGGAGCCTATTCATTAGGCCAAGCATGAGACAGTGACAAACCATCGGCTCCAACCTTAAGGAAATTATACAATTTTATGGGTAAAAAGGCAAGCTTTATCGCGAACTTTTTGCTTAAAAACAGGGTTTTTTCTTTGGTATTTTCTGAACCTGATAGAGGTTTGGAGCATAAATACCCAGCCGGACATTTGAGCTTGCTGCGGCATCGTTGCTCAAAGATATTGTTTGCCCTTACATCCTCTGGTCTGGTAGACAACAATTGTCGGGTGTTTTTCTAAAATCCTTTTATAGCGGCGCCATAAACTCTGCCCATGTATCCAGCTTGAATTAAAGCCTTAATCTCAAGGAGAAATTATATGAAAAAAAAATTAAAACCTTTCGTATCTTCCGCTCTTATTGCCCTAACGTTTTCAATGCCCCAGTTAATTCACGGCATGGAGCGTGATCAAAAATCCCCACCAGGGATGCAATTGAACAAGGGGGCTGGTAATACGCTGGAATCGGTTCTAGGAACGGGCAACAACGTCATGCTCAAAATGAGCATGGATTTAAAGGATTTGGAAACACCGCTTGGCATAGGACAGCCAGAACTTCCCGTCCGGCTTTTCCTAACGGATTTCATGTCCTCTCCTACACAGCATCCGCCTGTTAACTTCAGGGTTAAAGTTCGCTGTGAATCAACCCAGCCAACTTGTACTTTGCCAAACAAGCCAATGTCTTTTGACAGTTATGACCAATTCACGGATTGGTTGAACCAAGGGTATTTTACGAACCAGATCAAGGTCACTTATGATTTTCATGTCGATATCCAGCAGTCAGCCCCTTCTTTGGCACAGCATTTATTTTTCGTACCGCCAGGAGGGTATCATTTTACAGGGATCTATCCGCTTGAGAACGCGACAATGAAACCCACTCAGTGCGTACCTCAAGCCGTATGGTCTTCCAAGCGTGGCGATGAGAATACGACAACCGTGACGCTGGGAGGAATATTCTACCTTAATGACCGTCCTTATCCGGTTGATGCCCATAGCCAGGCATTTCCGCATCCTGTGGTTGAAGAGATTATTTTTAAAAGGGACAATACCAGGCAGTTTTACACTCACAAGTGGTTAGCTCGGTCTGAGGTTACGGCAAGGGTCACTTACAGGGAATTTCCCGATGGTCAAGCCCGAAACTGGCCGAATGCGCCTTGCGCGATTTATAGCCTGTTGAAGGACAAACCTGACGGTTTGGAAGAAATTAACCACTTGGGCTGTTGGGATGGTAGCAACGGGAACGAGGTTGATATATCCGGTGGCAGGGTGTTCTCGGTTGTGTGTGAGGCGATCAATAAGCCAAGGGGAGACAACGAATTCCAGGAAAGTATTATAAAAGATGACGCAAGAAACCTGTATACGGTGCGCTATCAATATACGGAAGCGGAACAAATAAGGAGAGCAGCGGCGGTGGCGGCATTAAGGGACGAGGAACAACGCCAGGAAAATGCACGGCTCCAGCAAGAAGCTGAAAAGCAAGCCCGAAGAGACGAAAGCAAAAGAGAGGCGGAAGAAGCAAGAAAGAGAATAGCAGACCTCGAAAAGAAATTAGCGGAAGCAGATGGACGCATACGGAAGCTGGAAGAAGATGAAGCCAAGGTTCCCGAAGTTCCAATTGTTCCACCTGTACCAGGGCCAGAGATGCCATTGGTCGCACGGGGGCATGAAGCAACTTACTTGCGGTTCTTAAATGGTGCATTGATTTACACGCCAGCACAAGGGAACAAGGTAACGCTCCCCATAGCGAAATTGGCGAATCCATTGGAAGGGACGTTTGATCTATCGCAGTGTGGAGATACAGGCAAGTATTTGAGGATTGCGACAGGCTACCGCAAAGACGTCAAGAACGACAGAAAGGTGGAGATATGGTTTACACCGCGGTTTTTGGTCGAAAGCAACCTTAAAGCATCCGCCAGCCATTTCCAGCCGATCTTTGGCAAGTGGGACGCGCGGAATGCGGTAGGGATATTCTGGTCGCGGAGCAATGATGCTTTAAAAGATTTTGATTATCTTACGACTCAAACGATGGATGAACTGGGTTCAGAAAATTTATATGATAAATGGCGTGCGAGCATGTGGTTGCACAGGATGGATGTATGCACGTTGACTGGGGTTGAGCCGCGTGATTTTCATGTTCATTTTGTGAACTAAAATAAGGAACTACCGACAAGACGGCGTAGCGAGAGCTGCGCCGTTTGGCATCCAACATGAGGCGATGCACGGCAAGAAGGATTGAACGCACGGTTCAAACTCTTCAATGGTCGAAATTCCTTGCTTTAGCCAGCACGCCCATTTTCCAAGGTACCTCCGCATCCTCGCAAGGGTATCAGGGGAGCGAGCGGCACGTGACATGAGACGTGCCAGAATATCGCTGACATACGCCTCCGTCGGGGCAGCTTCGTTTACCTCATACTCGGATATATCCCGACTGACAGTCCTATTTCTTTCGTAAGGACGGGATGTACCTTTTACTTGCAGGCGCTCATAAAGCGCAGAGGCGCGTTCGGAGAAGCGCCTGATTGTTTCTTTAGCAGGTAAAATTTTTTCATTGTCCATATAATATGCAAGAAAATTAAAGCCATGGCTGATCCTGCCAATCCAGGTTTTTAAAGGGTGCAGCTTGAGCTTTAAAGCGTTAACAACCTTATGGGTAATTTTGACGATTTTGCGTAACGCCGTTTTGCTTTTGGTAAAGACCAGCCAATCTAGAGTAAAGGGATGGTTTAGCAACTTTAGGAACCTGCCTATCTGTTTCTGTAGGTTTCCCCTGTACAGTGCCTCACTAGCTGTTCCTTATCTGGGTACCCATCCCCTTCTCATCCCACCGTACGACAGTCTTCGTTATAAACCTTGCGCAGGTCTTTCAGGATACTTGATCATGCCACTACCAATGTAAATCATTCCCATTGCGTAGAGTTTCCGATTTGGATATTTCTTCCATCCAAACCCACGGCCTTTCGTTCTTTGGGTTAAGTATCTGCGAAACCGAGTGTTGATAAAGCGCTGTAGCCGACGAAAAGCATCGCTGGCATTCGTGTGACGGTAATAGTTAACCCATCCCATTATCACAGGTTTTACCTCCGCGATAAACTCTTCAGGCTTAATCGGCGCTCTTCTCGATGTTAGGTATTTTAATTTGTTCCGTATGGCTTGTTGCGATTTCTTTGTTGGCGAAATGTATATTCTACTCTTTCCGTTCGTCGGGCTTTTCCGTTTTATAAAGTTAAAGCCTATGAAATTAAATCCATCTCTTAACTTCGTTATACGTGTTTTATCTCGATTAACAGTCAGTTCTAGCCATTTTGCTAGCTCGATAAACGCTCCCAGCACAGGTATAGCCTCCTTGCGACATACCAGAACCGCATCATCACAATAACGATGCAGGGTTGTTCCCAATTTCTCAAGATACCCCCTTTTATGCCATTCTTGGTCTATCACATTCAGGTAGATGTTACTGTATAAAGGCGATATTGGTGAGCCTTGAGGTACGCCAATTTCCGTCTTTACCACATTTCCCTTGTCTGATACGCCCACTTCAAGGGTTTGCTTGATTAATTTCAACATACTTTTATCTGCAATTCTCCGACTTATCTGCTCTAACAGCTTGCCATGAGGTATGCTTGTAAAATACGCTTTAAAATCAATTTCCACTACGCCCCATGCATGGTAATACAGATCTTTACGTATAGCCACGCTTGCTTGCATGGCATTCCGCTTGGGTCTATACCCATAAGAACAATCGTGAAACCCCGCCTCAAAGATCGGTTCTATGACTATCTTCATTGCCGTTTGTACTACCCGATCTTCTACTGTCGCTATCCCTAGAGGTCTTGTGCCTCCCTGGGGCTTTGGTATCTCTACCAGCCTTACTGCAGAAAACTGGTATTTGCGATCACGTAGTTGCTGCTGCAACCTGTTAATCATTTCCTCCACGCCTTGAGTCGTTATTTCCTCAATTGCCTTGCCGTCTATGCCTGGCGCACCCTTGTTTGCCTTGACTTGCCGCCAAGCCTCCAACAGTACGTCCTTGCGATAGACTTTGTCGTACAAACTATAAAACCTAATCTCCTTTTCCTGCTTGGATTTACAATATAGGGTTCTTTGGAGCTGCCGAACTTTTGACAATCCATTCCTAGCCGTTTGGCAATCGGACATCCTCAACTCCTCCAAATCCCGTTAACTGAAGTAGGGTTCCTTTCCTCTCATCTGGTTTCCCAGACGATACGAACGGTACTATGAACCCCGCGGACTCCTGTCATGACCAAGGTTGATTTCGATACTTCCTTATACAACCTCGTTTCCGGTTGGCCTCCCGGAATCATGGCAGGTCTCCCGGCCTACAATGTGGAACATTGACAGCATGCAACCCCTAACACCCCGGCACCTGAAGATGGGACCCGTCTATTGTATTCCACCCTCTAACAGCCTTCCCACATGGACGATATGGTCGGCAAGTGCATCTAAGTTTCACGAGGCTAATGTAGGTTCACTGTCGTTGAAGCCTGCTGCTTTGCATATTTCGTTCAAGGTAACTTAGGCCGATGGATCGCTCCACAAACCCAACCTCCTGCTAGACCCCCGAATAGACAACTGGGGTCAGGGGACTTTCACCCCATTTGTTCCACACCTGTACCGGCGTGCCGTCCATAAAACTCATGGATATTTCAAGGATCATCTATAATGCTTAAGCTTTAATACTCCCTTCTCAACGGATAAGTCAGGAGTTTTTGCGATTAACCCCTTTTTAATTAATATGACGTTTAATAAAGAAGAAAGCGTATTTATAGGATTTAGGGAAGGGGTTAATCATGAAATTACTTACTTGCTCATTATTAAAACTTTTTCTATTATTGCTTATTCAAACAGAGTCTCTATTTGTTTATGCAGCTGATGCAACACCAGAGCAGCAACAGCAGCAGCAATCACATTTAAAAGAATTAAAAAGTCAATTGGGTGTACTGGAAGCAGAAAAGTCTTACCGGAAATTAATGGGAGAAAAAGAGGATCCAGCGCTGGAAAAATCGATCAAAAAAATACAAGAAGACATAAAAGAACTAGAAAAACAACCACGTGGTAGCAGTCAGGACGCAAAGCAACCACGTTTCGGTAGCAGAGGTAGTCAGCATCCACCACAACTACAGCAACAGCAACCACAATCACCACGTCCTGGTGCAATACCAGACGAGCACATAGAACAATTTTACAATGAGGAACTCAAAGGGAAGTACCATTATACGTACACCGACCCCCTTACAGAAAAACAGGAAACGGAGAGCTTTGGTGATAGATCGTTCCACGACCTTACAGATCATGAAAAGAACCATGTTAGATCCTTCTTCCATGCAAGAAACTTTTACAATAAGGAAGTAAAAGGAAGGGATTATACGTATACTACTAACCCATTTACGGAAGAGAAAGAAACGGTGAACTTTGGTAATAGGTCGTTTCGTGACCTTAGCAGCGATGAAAAGAGGCATGTTGAGTTCCTCTTCCACACCCAAAACTCACCGCCACCGCACTTAGGAGATAGCGGTAGAAGCCAGCATAAGCAGCAACTACAACAGCAGCAACAGCAAGATGTGGAAGAAAAAGACCAGGAACTAGACAGTGAGGAGAAAAACAGGAGGGATCAACATGAATACAGCAAGTACATCCATAAAAAATATGAGTACATACAGGAAAAGCTAAAAAGCGTCGATCGCTATGATCCCCCTTACTTTAGACTAACCACGCATGACAATAGGAAAGTTTACATATTGGGATCTCTACACGACATGCATCCGCAATTGCTTTTACCAGCGGCTGCGTGGAAGAAGATTGTAGAATTTATTACACGGAATCCAGATCTTATTTTTATAACAGAACATAGTGGTAAAGAAGAACAAAAATATCCTAACCTAAATGATCAACCCGTATGGGATCCAGAAGGTGAGTTATTAGGTCAAGTACCAGTAGCAAGAATAAAAGAGTGGAGCGAAATGTGGGAGAGAGTTAAAGACATGAATTTGCTTAACCCACATAACCTCAACCTTAAGGTAGGGGATGTTGCAAGAATCAATAAAAATGAAGGTATAATGCTTCTTTATAGCTTTTCATATTACGAACGTACGAGGGTAGGACTGCAGTTCGCCAACTTCGAAGGAGTCTTTTATCAAATGCTTGGGGCACCGCCCAAAGGCTTTTTGGAGGATAAGAAACGATCTGTATTGCTTGATTCAGATATCTCATTCTTTTTTAGGCACAGTATGAACCGGATTCAAGAAGCATTGCGCTATTATGACGTGGGGAAGAATGAGGGAAAAGAAAAGGCATGGGATCAAATTGTATCACAGTATATATTGTCTCTTCCTCACTATAGATACGATATCGATCTTGATTCCGCACAGGAATCCACTAATCAAAGGAATAAGGCGTGGAGTGATCGATTACAAAAATACTTGAACGAGGAAGCTCCACAAGGCAAAAATGTCTTAATTGTATGCGGAGTGCACCACTTAAAGCAAATACCTGTTCAAAATTTCAAAAGCTTTTTGGAATATTTATTAGCAATTCCAAATAAATATTTTACTTCTATAGACAAAATGACTAAAGAAGGTAGATGGGAGCCAATGAAAGACGAAGAATGAGGAAGAGGAAACAGGGATAAATAATCGAATTAAATTAATGCTTGATTTATCTTAATATCAAATGCTAAAATTAACAGGTTTCGGTGATTTAAATTTTTTATTATGAGGTACAAAAAATGAATAAATTGGCAAGCCCTTTTCTGTGTTTTTTTGTGTGGTTAGGGGTCTCTTCATCTGCAATGTGTATGGAGGATGGCTCTTCTCAACTTCAGCCTAATCTCCAAAGAAATCATTCTTTACACTCCATTCCTGTAGAGAAGTTAGATGTGAAGCACGATGCTGGAATTATTACACTACAACAAAAGAGAGTATCTATAATTAATAAAAGAATTGAGGAAACAGAAGCTGTTATGAAGCTAATTTCTAATTCTAATGGGCAAGATGATCTCTATACTATGAGAGTCAGAGACCTAATTGATGCCTTAAATAACCTGAAATCAGCGCCAGATATTGCAGCTATGTCAAATAAAAAATTTGACAATACGGTGGCCAGGATTTATGGGAAGTATTTTCCTCAGGAAGGTTTCTAGGCGTCTCCTTGCCCTCGTGGTATGGAAATTGGCGATCTATCTATCGCCGTTTTTTTCGTTGAGTTCAAAGAGGTACTTGGGGACGTTTATTGAAAAAGACTCAAATTAATCCTGAGTTGGAAGCGGTGATAATTGAGGCTAGGATTATTAGGGTTCATGCTTGTTCGGCTGGCTATAGAAAAAATAGTCAAAAGAACAAGCTTTGGGCCGCTGTGTAGGCAGATTTACAAGTAAAATAAACGCAATTAGTTGATGCTCTTGGTAACCCCTTGAAATTCCGCCTTTCAGGAGGGCAACAGCGCGATATCAAAGTAGTCATTCCTCTGATAGAAGGAATTACGGGATCATCTGTCTTAGCAGACAAGGGATATGATGACGATAAATTCATTAAAGTTATTGAAGATCAAGGATGTAAGTCCGTTACCCCTCCCAGAAAAAATCGAAAAGAACCAAGAGGATACGACAAGGATATTCATAAGGAACGTCATATCATTGTGTGTTTCTTTGGAAAATCAAATACTTTAGGCGGATTTTTTCTCGATTTGACAAAACAGCACAAGCTTACTTAGGGTTTTTAAATATCGCAGCTATGCTCATTTGGCTCAAATAATTTTTGTTCACAGAACCTAGTAAAACAGTAAATTCTATTCTAACAATTTTCCAATAAAATTTAAACTAGGAGAACTCATATGAAAAAGAATTTAAAGCTTCTTGTATCTTCAGCCCTTGTTGCCTTAGCTTTTTCAGCATCCAAAACGATTCATGGTGCCGAAGGGTCAGAAGAGGCAGAAAAACTTTACAAGCTTGCTCAAAAATATCATTGGGGCGAAGGGCTCCCAAAAAATTATAAAAAGGCAACGGAGTGGTATGAGGAAGCCGCTATTCAAGGGCATACGAATGCGCAAAACAATCTTGGCGCTCTCTACTTTAACGGCGAAGGAGTTCAAAAGGATTATATCCAGGCACGGAAATGGTTTGAGAAAGCCGCCGCTGAAGGAGATAAGGAGATGTAGATGCTCAATATAACCTCGGCGTTTTCTACGAAAATGGTCGGGGAGTCCCGCAGGATTATGCTGAGGCCAAGAAATGGTATGAGAAAGCCGCTGCTCAAGGAGATGTTAACGCACAATTTAACCTCGGCCTTCTCTACCATAATGGCCAAGGGGTTCAACAGAATTATGCCCAGGCAAGAGCATGGTTTGAGAAAGCCGCTGCTCAAGGAGATGTTAACGCACAATTTAGCCTCGGCGTTCTCTACCTTAATGGCCAAGGGGTTCAACAGAATTATGCCCAGGCAAGAGAATGGTTAGAGAAAGCCGCCATTCAAGGAGTTGCAGATGCTCAATATAGCCTTGGTATCCTTTACCGGAATGGCCAAGAGGTTCCACAGAATTATGCCCAGGCAAGAGAATGGTTAGAGAAAGCCGCCGTTCAAGGAGATGCGGATGCTAAAGAAGCACTTGACAGTATAAGAGGAAAATAAAGGGTATACTGTCCTCTACCCCTGTCCTCGTAAAACCTCCAAGGCGTTCCCAATTTCTTGGGAACGCCTTGGCCTGATCTGCCGGACTTTAGAGACTTTTGTCGTCTCTGAAGGCTTAACACTTTTCAGGTTGGGAGAGTGTTTGGAAGACACAAAATCCGCCTAGTTTTGCTTCCAGCCACGTTGTGTATGGTTTATTTGCAATTTTCCTGAGAAAAGCCCGCTGGATTTCAAATGAGAGTCCCGCCTTACCGACGACCTGTTTACCAGCGACCCAGGGTCAGAGCTTGTAAATTCTGTCTGCCCAACCACAGTTATTTTGATCGCGATTGATCTGTCCGCGGCTATCGCCTTGCCTAACACTCCAACCATCTCTACCCTTGCGCGTATGGACTCGTACGACCAGGTATATCTTCCTCGCATCCGTCACCATCGCCTTATTCCTCTCCGTCCAAAAGTTTACATCTGTCGATCAGGGAGGCAATGGTCTCGTCTGCTTTTTCCTTTTCCTTGCGACATCTGGAAGAGCCAAACTCGAAGCCGTAGGCTTCCTTCAGGCAGTATCCAAACATCCCCGCAACCATCGTCAGCAGTCCGACCGTCCCCTCATGCAACATTATGGAAAAATAAGCCAGCGCGACCACACAGAGGGCTAACCCCCTCACGGGTGCGGCAACCATAAAATCAGCCCGCAGGTTCCGCTGGCCTTTCTGGATAAGGGCGATATCCCGCGCACGGGCATCCTTGCGGTCTTCTATTGCCGCTAACTCAACCTTAGCTTCCCATTTGAAGGCACTTACCATTTCTGTGTGTTGCCTTTTAAACGCTTCGCAGCATCCACAGGGTTTAACGTCCCTGTAAATTTTTTCGCAATATCAATGGCTTGCGTTTCAGCTTTGTCACCACGAAGCCACTTTTTTATCTTCATTTATATTCGCATTTGCATCTGCGGGCACGTCTTCTTCACCCGTTTTGTAGAGAAGAAAAATGGGCAATCGTTTTTTTATCAGTCAACGAATTTTTAACCTTAAAAATCAATTGGTTACGATTGATTTGCGCAACATGGGCAATCAAGAAATTTGACAAACCCTATGAATCATCCTTATAACCTCCCATGGTAAAGAATTTCTTTAACCAAACTTTAACCAAAGGAGTAATGACAATGGATCGTATAAAATCTTTAAATAGTATGAAGCCTTTTTACCAGTATGTCCTTAAATATAAAAAATGGCATACTGCCTTGCGGTCAATAGAACAGCAAGCAAAATACATGGACATATTTGAAAAACAAAGCCTCCCTTCTCAACCGCTCCCAGAGATTGTGCGCATCGCCGATATGGCGGAACAACACCTCAGGGATTTTACGGATGCCTTGGAGAAGCTTGATCCTCACTTGAAGAAGCGCAATCCTAGGTTTAAGCATCCACCACCGCCAGCGCGTGTATGAAGGTCCAGGATACCCCTTTGCAAGAACCCGTTGCAAGAGTCAACCCCCCCAAGGCCCCTATTCTCGTCCGTACCAGCTACCGCAACTCCCCTGTAAACCATAGGGGGGGAAGTGGCACCGGATCGGGTCCTACGACCCCTCTGTAGACCACGGGAGGGAAGGAGAATCTGACCAGTATCTGCGGCTCCTCTGTAAACCATAGAGGGCAAGCAGTATCCGAAAGGATTGTTAAAGTTACCTAGTCCCTTCGACACAACCGAAGGGAATGATAAAGAGAAATTTCCTGAAACCAGTCGGGAAATCTCTTCCCTCCCCCAGCAACGATTGCTGGAATGGAGGCACCCCCACAGGCAATGATTGCCGGCAAAACCCGAGGGGGAACTGTGGTGAGGCATTTCCTGGCTCTGTCAGGAAATCTCTCGTTCCCCCGAGCAATAGAGTGCCAGAATGGGGGTACCGCCACCGACAACCACGGTCGGATGGGGGAAGCTGGTGCGGATGAGAATAGGGGCGGACAGGGTTATAAAAGGGTTCAAGGGTTCAGAAAAACAAACCAAAGAGCCTGTGACGAGATGACAAAAACCTCAACGCCCGTCCTTAAAAATCGATCAATTTACCTTGCAGATTTAATATGATATATTAAAAGTGTGAGGTAAAAAGGAAAACCAAGGTCGCCATGTGGTATGATCGTCACTTGCAAAATAAACTTCTGGGTATGGCAAGAAACTTTAAAATTGTCATGATTGTTGGCGCGCGCCAGGTTGGAAAATCCTCTCTATTGGCGCATTTGTTCCCACATTTAACCCATATTACGTTTGATCCCTATAATGACCAATACGGGGCAAAAACAGATCCCGACCTCTTTCTTAAAAATTTCCGGGCCCCCCTTATTCTCGACGAAGTTCAATATACGCCTGAGCTTTTATCATCTCTTAAGCGCTTCGTTGACAGATCTCCCCAAAAGGGACAATACTTTCTGACTGGCTCACAAAATTTTTCCCTTCTCAAAAATGCCGCTGAAAGCCTGGCTGGCCGGGTTGGGATTCTCGAAATGAATGGCCTGACTTATTTTGAGCGCCAAGGACAATTAGAAAACCACTGGTTAATCAGTTACCTCACGACGCCGTCTGAATTTTACACAAATCTAAAAACGTCCTCGCAAGAAAGTATTTACGATAAAATCTGGGCAGGGCAACTCCCGGCACTCACCGATGTGGAACCCGATTTTGTCGCTGACTATCTTGGATCCTATATACAAACTTATTTACAAAGGGACGTGCGCGTCTTTGAAAATATCGAGGATATGGACAAGTTTACCCGTTTCTTAGGACTGTGCGCCGCCATGACAGGCCATGAAGTCAATGATTCTGAATTTGGTCGCGAATTAGGGATATCTTCCCCAACGATCAAAAGATGGCGGACACGCCTTGCCACGAGCTACCAATGGAGGGAAATTTTGCCTTATTACGGCAATGCCATTAAACGTCTCAGCAAGAAACCCAAGGGATATTTTTGCGATACAGGGCTTGCCTGCTACCTGCAACGGATCCCGTCCCCTTTAGCTTTAACATCTCATCCCAACTTGGGGCATCTCTTTGAAAGTTATTGCGCAGGGCTGATTGCTACGCTTTGTTCAACCCTGTCGCCGGCTCCCAGGTTGTACCATTGGCGTACCAATGGAGGCGCTGAAGTTGATATCATCCTCGATTACAACGGTTTTCTGTACCCGATCGAAATCAAGTGCAAAACTGCCGTTTCAAAGAAAGATGCAAGCGGTATCGCAGCTTTTCGTCAAAGCTACCCCACGGCAAATATAGCACCAGGCATCCTATTATATACAGGGGACTATCCCTTGCAAATCTCTGAGGATTGTTTTGCCGTCCCCTGGAAAACAGCTACAGCTGAGCTACTCCCCCCTCAGCTTTATAGAAACAATTGTCGGTTTGAAAAAAGGGTGAAAACGATCATTTGTCAATTTTCTTGTGCCTGGTTCTTGGACCCTCTCACTGAGACGGTTGCGTGATGAAATAATATCTGGCATTCTGCTGGCAAAGGGGGGTTATGCCCCTCCTATATGAGTTAACAAATAGAAGAGAAGGATCATTTAAAACAATGGAAAACGCTTTTCCCCTTATTTTTAGCTGTGCAGCATTGGCGTTGCTCTACGCCCTTTTTGCAGGCCGCAGCGTTTTTGCTGCCAGTGCGGGTACAGAAGAGATGCAACAAATTTCAAATGCCATTCAAGAAGGCGCAAAAGCATACCTCAATCGTCAGTATCGCACCATCGGTATAGTTGGTGTTGTCATTGCCGTCCTCTTGAACTATTTATTGGCGCCCCTCGTCGCCTTGGGCTTTATCATTGGCGCTGTCCTGTCGGGGCTTGCTGGTTACATTGGCATGAACGTTTCTGTTCGCGCCAATGTCCGAACCGCAGAAGCCGCCCGGAAAGGGTTAGCCCCTGCCCTGAACATCGCCTTTAAATCAGGCGCCATCACCGGCATGCTGGTGGTCGGCCTTGGCTTGCTTGGCGTTTCTTTATACTATTACTACCTGTTAGCCATTAACATTGACCAACGTCTTTTACTCGAAGCCTTGGTTGCGTTGAGCTTTGGGGCATCCCTCATTTCCATCTTTGCCCGTTTGGGCGGTGGCATCTTCACCAAAGGCGCAGATGTAGGCGCTGACCTGGTTGGAAAAATCGAAGCCGGCATCCCGGAAGATGACCCCCGTAACCCGGCTGTTATTGCAGACAACGTTGGCGATAACGTCGGCGACTGCGCGGGTATGGCTGCTGACTTGTTTGAGACTTATGCCGTAACGATTGTCGCTTCCATGCTTTTGGCAGCGATTTTCTTCACAGGCTCTAACCAGGCAACCTTAATGATGTATCCCCTGCTCATTAGTGGCGCTTGCATTGTTGCCTCTATCACCGGGACGCTCTTTGTTTCCTTGGGAAAGACAAATAATATTATGGGGGCGCTTTACAAAGGATTTATCGCCTCTTCGGTTCTGTCTGCCGGCCTCATTGTCGGCGTGACAGCCATGGCCTTTGACAGCTTCTCCCAAACCTTATCAACACAAAGCATGACCTTTACGCCGATCAACTTGCTCTACTGCGCACTTACAGGTTTGGGCGTAACAGGCTTACTGGTCTGGATTACAGAGTACTATACCTCCACAGACTATCGCCCTGTCCGCAGCGTTGCTCAAGCCTCCACAACAGGCCATGCAACAAATATCATTCAAGGATTGGCTGTTTCCATGGAAGCCACAGCGCTCCCTGTCCTGGTGATTTGCGCCGGAATCATTGCAGCCTATATGAATGCAGGGCTATTCGGCATTGCCATTGCCGCCACCACCATGCTCGCTTTAGCTGGAATGGTTGTTGCGCTGGATGCTTACGGTCCTGTTACAGACAATGCAGGCGGCATCGCTGAAATGGCAAAATTACCCGAAGCTGTTCGCAAGGTCACAGATGCGCTGGATGCGGTGGGCAATACCACAAAAGCTGTCACCAAAGGATACGCCATCGGTTCTGCTGGCTTGGCCTCCCTAGTTCTGTTTGCCGCCTATACGGAAGACCTTAAGCACTATTTTAGCCATTTAAATGTTCAATTCAGCCTCCAGGACCCTTATGTTCTGGTTGGCTTATTCATTGGTGGCTTATTGCCGTTCCTCTTTGGCGCCATGGGTATGAAGGCTGTCGGTCGGGCTGGCGCTGCCGTCGTCGTGGAAGTTCGCCGCCAGTTCCGCGACATCAAGGGAATTATAGAAGGCAAGGCAAAGCCTGACTACAGCGCAGCTGTCGATATGCTGACCAAAGCGGCCATTGGGGAAATGATAATCCCGTCCCTGTTGCCTGTTTTGGCGCCAGCGATCCTGTACTTCGCTATTGAAGCCATTGCCGGTCAACCTGCTGCTTTTTCCGCCCTGGGCGCGATGCTCATCGGCACCATCATTACCGGCTTGTTCCTGGCCATTTCCATGACATCAGGCGGCGGCGCTTGGGATAACGCCAAAAAATATATTGAAGATGGCAACCATGGTGGCAAAGGCTCTGACGCGCACATGGCCTCCATTACGGGTGACACAGTTGGCGACCCTTATAAAGATACGGCTGGCCCCGCCATCAACCCGATGATTAAAATCATCAATATCGTGTCCCTCTTGTTACTGGCCATCCTGGCGCATTAGAGCGGGCTACGTTATCTCCACAACCGCTGTTCCCGAAAGGGACAGCGGTTCAGCATACCAAAACAAAGGAGAAGAACTGTGTCTCAAACAAAACATATGGCTTCCACTGAAGCCTATTACGACGCCATGGGCCGTAAAGACCTGTCAGGCATGGCGCAGTATTTACATCCCGATGTTCAGTTTCTGGGCCCGCTGGCCAACATAACGGGAAAAGAAGCCGTCCTTAAAGGCGCTGAAGGACTTCTGCTCTTTGTTAAGGGCCTGACCATACGCGCAAAATTTGGGTCTGGAAACCAGACGATGCTGGCTTATGATCTGGAGTGCCACCCGCCGGTCGGGACCCTGCGGGTAGCAGCGCTCATGACCTTTGAAGAGGACCTCATCGTCCGCATCGAAATCTTCTTCGACGCCCGGCCTTTTGAAACGAAATAAAGGACGTCATCTACTACGGCTAGATCTCCTTTGCCGCATCCCGTCGGCTCCATAAATAGATGGGGATACCCAAGATAAATCCTGCGGCTACATACAAGAGGGTGCGCAGTTCAGCCCCATAAATTGCAAACACGGCGTAAAGTGCGCCGCCCAGAACAGCGATATGGAGCGGAAGGGTCAGCTTTGCATATATATTCTTTGTGGGTACCCGGAATAGTACATAGGTTGATAAAGCTGAAAAAAGGTATGCAAAAATCGTCATGACGGATCCCACTTCCACAACCATTTTTACCTGGTCAGCCATGGTATGATTCAAGGTCAAAAACATAAGGAAGGAGGCAGCGATGCTTGAGACAACGAGGCCAAATACAGGCGTCCCGTCCTTGGATTCTTGCGCAAACGCTTTAGGGAACAAGCCTTCCTGGGCCATAGCGTGAGGCACTTGCCCCTGCAGCAGGACCCATCCGTTGAGACCTCCATAAATAGAAATGAGGATGCAAATAGCAATAACAGGCCCCATCCAGGACCCAAAAATGAGGACAGCCGCATCAACAAAGGGAGCATTAGACGCTGCCAAGCTGTCCGCCGGGATCAGCCCGAAAAGAACGACTGTTGTAAAGAGATAAACGATCGCGACCAAACCTGTTCCAAATAAGGTTGCCCGTGAAATTGTTCGAGCAGGGTCTTGAACACTATCCGCTGGAACCGTGGCTGACTCTAAACCAATAAACGCCCACAAGGTTAAGGCAAATGCTGAGTTCACGCCTTGAAAAAGGCTTGTATCTGGTTTGTGCAGGGGGAAGTAGTTATTTGTATCAATAAAAAATAGGCCAACCAAAGGAACAATGATGAGAGGGCATAATTTCAAAATAGAGGTAATGAGCTGGACGCGGCCACCAGCTCTCAAGCCAATACAGTTGACAACCGTCGCCAGCCACAACACAGCCAGGGCACCCAAAAAACTGACGATACGGTTCTCACTTAAGGCAGGGATGAACAAGGATAAATAACTAATAAACGCAATGGAAACCGCTGCATTGCTGGTCCACCCCATGATCCAGTATCCCCATCCCATCTGAAACCCAATAAAGCTACCGAAAGCATCTCGGCTATGGGTATAAGGTCCGCCGGATTTTGGATAAACGATAGAAAGGCGGGAAAATACAAAAGCAAGGCACAAGGCGCCACAGGCTGTCGCCAGCCAGCCAAGGATACTAATGGACCCGATTGCCCCCAGGTTCGCGGGCAGGAAAAAAATCCCCGTTCCAATCATGTTACCCACGACCAAAGAGGTCGCTGTCCAGAAACCGAATATCCGGTGGCTTGAAAGGTGTTTCTTACCGCTCATGCACCCAGGCCCCTCTTTGTGGCCTGAAGGGAACTTTGCGCGTATGTCCTTAGCTTCATTGTCTATATATCTTTTCTTAAATTCGTAAAAGGGTCCTGTTATCAAAAATAGGCACACAGCATGATTTGGTCAACGGCCTATCTGCGTGTGTATTATGGGGCATCGGCATTCACCTTTCCTGATAAATAACTATTTCGTTCCCACTGATGACGCAACGCTGCATCCACCTCTGATAAAGGCAGAGAAAATCCTAACGCAGCGCAGGAAGTCACCCCATAGTGAGAAAGGCCACACGGCACAATCCCCTGAAAATGGGCCAAGTCGGGATTCACATTAAGAGCAATGCCGTGGAAACTCACCCATCGACGTAACCGAATGCCCAAGGCAGCAATTTTCTGGTCATGGCCGTTTTGGTTAACCCATATGCCGGTGCGCCCGCAGCGGCGCTCCCCCTTAATCCCAAAAGTGCCCAAAGCATCAATAACCCATTGTTCCAAAGCCGTTACAAAAGCGCGGACATCCCGACTTCGCTTGGCCAAATCAATCATGACATAAGCGACCCGTTGTCCTGGC
>JAJONN010000101.1 GCA_021323455.1 Alphaproteobacteria bacterium
AAAGGCTGTTAAGGCAATGGATTGGGCAGGATGGCAATGGGCAAGGCAGATGAGTGAAACCAGCAAGCCCGCCTGGCTCACCAATGCCCAACTGCGGCGCTTGCCCAAACGGTTTGTAACATAAGGCAGGGAAAAATGATCTGTAAAAGGCGCCCAGATGAATTTGAGGCTATAAGGCAAGCTGACCAGCATGAACAGACCAATGGTGGTCTTCCCGACACCCGATTCCGCCAGCCAAAAACTTAACGTGGAAAGGGTCAACAGGAAAGGCAAACCGCTGATCATGCCGAGAACAAGGATAATCAGTAGTTGGGGTTGTGCGTAGATTTTGACTTGTTGTAACCATGAAGCCATGAGGGGCCCCTGTATTCGCTTTGACTTCATTCCTGTAGAAATAAGCCTTGTATGCCGGGATGTCCAGAAAATTCATGTCGAGAGTTTTATGCTTATGCCCCCAGGCGTTGGGCATAATAGGCATAATTTTCCCAGACGCGCTGGACGTAGTTGCGTGTTTCTGCAAAAGGAATTTTTTCAATCCAGTCAATCAGGTCAACCTCGCCTTCCCGTGGGTCGCCATATTTTTGGATCCAAGCATCAACGGCTGCTGCCCCGGCGTTATAAGCCGCAATCGCTAAAATTAACGATCCTTCATAACGAATGAGCAGCTCACGTAAGTGGGCGCAGCCTAAGGGTACGTTAACGCGTGGGTCGGATAAGGGCCCAAGGCGAGCCTTTGTTTTTTTGGCTGTTTGGAGCGCAGTTTTGGGCATCAATTGCATTAAGCCTTGAGCGCCAGCAGGACTTATGGCATCAGCCTTAAAGCGGCTTTCCTGCCGGATGATTTGCGGCCAGTTCAATCAGCAAGATTTGTTCGCCCGGGTCTGTCAAATCTTGCGCCAGTTTGATCTCGAAAGGTTCCATTAACTGTTTCGCCCCAACCGCGCTGAGCAGCCGAATGGCCTGAACCATTTCCCGTTGCTCAAATTTTTGACGTAATGTCCCGTCAATATTGGACCGCTTCGAGTGTAAGGGGGGCGTTGCGCCGGTGACGCTTCCTCTCAAGGCAATTTGCCCATAATAGGTTCCTGGAAAAGCCTTTGCCTTGGACATCCAGCTTTTTGCTTCTTCTTTTTGGCCAAGGGCGGCTGCGGCGCGGGCAGACCAGTAAGCCGCACGGGCAACGCTGATGGGGCTTTTTACTTTGGCATACAATGTTTGAAAATGGGCGAGAGCAATGCCCGGTCGTTTCAACAGCCGCAGCGCAATCCAGCCCGCCAGCCACTCCCCGTTGGCAAAATGTTCGCCCTTGGACAAACCATGCTGCTTGATGAGATTATAGGCATCTTGATACTGATGGTCATCCATCAAGCGCCGGGTCAAGAGGTTTCGCTCTCGCCACCAAAGCTCTTCATCCTCCTTGGGTTGCGGAATCTCGTCAAACAGTTTCAGCATAACCGTATTCTTTTCCTTGCGGCGATGCCATTTGATCCGGTCATAAACAAGGCCAGGATCTTGGGAAAGGTCAAGGGGAACCTTGGCAAGTTTTGAATCAACATCCCCGGCTTCCTGGATTAAAGCAATTCGGGCATCAACCAAAGCTTTGTAATGGTCATTCAACCAGGGGAACATCACCTTGGCGGCGGCAACTTTTTCGCGCATGAGTAAGCGGTCCACGCGCCTTTGGTGGTCATCTTGGGTAAGGTATCCCTTAAATTCCTGCCAGAAAGGCTTTAAGGCAGCCCCTTCAAAATCAAAAGTAACCCAGGCATGGCGAATGGCCCTGACGGCGGCGTTCTTCCTTCCTATTTGAATTAAAGAACGGGCATAAAATGTTGCTCCCCTTGCTGTCAATGGCGGGTTCTCATCAAAATATTTCCGTAATGCTGATAGGTTTTCGTTGTCTTTCAAGTTTTCCTCTGCTCGGGCCTGAATACGGTCTTTGAAAGGCCAACCTGGGTTTTTGTGGAAAAATGCCATGGTTTTTGAAAACGGCATGAGGATCATTTCTTCCGGCTTTTGCAATTGCAGCCATTGAACGAGTCGGGATGTTACCGGACAAGACTGAGGGCGCAAGTTTCCCTCAAAAGTACCTTGAATAGCTTGGTGTAAAGCCCGTCCGCAGCGGGAGAGTTCATGGGAGGTTGCGCCAATGGGAAGAATCAGGGTGAGCCCTGTGAGCAAAACCTTGGCAAATGACAAATATCTCGTTATTGTCAGGTTATGTTTCAAGGTGTCCATCATTAACCATGTTTCCATTAAAGCGAGTTCACGATGTTTTCAGGTTCTATTGTTGCCCTTATTACGCCATTTTTTCAAGATCAAGTTGATGAAGCTGCCCTTCGCGCCCTTGTCGAGTGGCATGTTCAAGAAGGTACCCAGGGTATTGTTGTTTGTGGCTGCACGGGGGAAGGGGCACTCCTCTCTCCCCAGGAACGCCGTCAGGTTTTATCGGTAAGTGTTGATGCTGCTGGAAAACGTATTCCAGTGATTATGGGGTGTAGTTCCCCTTCAACAGCAGAAGCCATTCAGATGGTTCAGGAAGCGGCGTCGTTGGGCGCTGCCGGTGCGCTGGTTGTCACGCCCTACTATGTAAAACCAATGCCGGAAGGTATTTTTCGGCATTTTCAGGAAATTACGAAAGCGTCCCCTTTGCCGCTCATTATTTATAATAACCCTGGCCGTGTTGTGATTGATTTGCCAGTTTCCTTGCTGGCCCGTTTGGCAACCCTACCCACGGTTGTCGGTGTTAAAGATTCTGGTACGGATATGCGCCGCCTGCCCCAGCTGCGCCAGGTGGTCTCAAAGCCTTTTTGTTTTCTTTCAGGCGATGACCCAACAGTTACTGCGTATCTGGCAAAAGGAGGAGATGGCGCGATTTCTACGACGGCCAATGTGGCACCAAAGCTTTACCAGGAAATGATCGGCGCTTGGCAAAAACAGGATTTTCTAAAGTTCTCAACAATTCGGGACCGTTTATTCCCCCTTCATGAAGCCTTGCTGATGGAAACGAACCCGTCTCCCTTGAAGTTCGCTGTTTCTTTGCTGGGGAAATGCCGTAATGAGGTTCGCTTGCCCCTTGTGCCTGTTTCTGCGCCTGGCGGCAACAGGAGTGTTGGGGGCGTAACTTTGGTTAAATTAGGGGTATCAGGGGCATAGGAGAGTTCATCAAATCTTTTTGATCTTTTATTATATCTTATTGGGGGTATTTTTAAAGTGAATTCTTATGGTGATTATATCGTATATGCTGATGAAAGTGGTGATCATAACTTAGTTTCTATAGATCAAGCCTACCCTGTGTTCGTTTTATCCTGCTGCATATTTAATAAGAAAGAGTATGCTGCCCGCGTTGTTCCTGCCTTAAAGGAACTGAAGTTTGATATATTTGGACACGATGCTGTAATATTCCATGAACGCGAAATTAGACAACAGGAAGGACCTTTTAACATCCTACGAGATCGAGATTTCCAGCAACAATTCTATGAAAAAATGAATTCTTTTGTTGAAACGATGCCTGTGAACGTTGTTGCTTGCGCTATTAAGAAATATGATTTAAGGCAACGATACTTTGAGCCTGACAGCCCATATCACTTGGCATTGGGATTATGTTTGGAGAGAATAGCCACGTTTCTTACCAAGAAGAATCAACAAGATAAAATAATACATTTGATCGTAGAAAGCAGAGGGAAGAAAGAGGACGATGAATTAGAACTCGAGTTCTTACGTGTGGTAAAACACGTTGAGCTTCCCAATAAGCTATCATTTAGGCTCAGCAACATAAAATTTAGCCTTAAGTTTGTCTCAAAACAGGCTAATATGGCAGGAAAACAGATTGCTGACTTAATAGCTAGGCCAATTGGGAGATATGTTATCGATCCTTCCCAAGAAAATAGAGCTGTTGAAATTATCAAGAAGAGGATATCTGCTAACCAATGGAGGCTAAAGATATTTCCCTGAAAAGCGAAAAACCTCGATAAATCGAGGCTTAGCGCCGACCGGGAATGCCCAATCCATTTACCATATTATATAATGTTGTCTTAAAAAATTTCAAGTGAAAATTCACAAAAAACCAGGTATTTTCTATAAATGTACAACGTTTTAGTAAAGTTTGGGAGCCGAGCGTGAAAGATTATCGTCTAGATATTTGAAAAACTACTTTTTCAAAAGTACTTTTATCTTTACTTATTGAGAAATTACACGAAATCTAAACTCCAGTACCGCCCTGTTTTAACAACAAAATGCATCAAGGAAACACATATGTCTGCTGCCCCTGACCAATATCGCGTTGTTGCCCAGAATCGACGGGCCAGGTTTGACTATGAAATTGTTGAAGCACTGGAAGTTGGCATCATCCTTATGGGAAGTGAGGTTAAATCTTTGCGTGTGGGAACGAGCAGCATTAATGAAGCCTTTGCAGGTGAGACGGACGGGGAAATTTTCCTTTTTAATGCCAACATCCCTGAATACCTTCAGGCCAACCGCTTTAATCATGAACCCAAACGCCCCCGCAAATTGTTGATGAAAAAGCGCCAGCTAAATAAATTTTTGGGGGCTATCCGGCGCAAAGGCATGACGCTCATCCCTCTCAAGCTGTACTTTAATGCAAAAGGACGCGCAAAACTGGAATTGGGATTGGGCCGGGGCAAAAGGACGGTCGATAAACGCAATACCATTAAGGACCGGGATTGGCAGTGTATATTATTGCGACGCCCATCGGAAATTTAGGTGACATTACCTTGCGCGCCCTTGAAACGCTAAAGGGTTGCGATATGATTGCTTGTGAAGACACCCGCGTGAGCCGAAAATTTTTGTCTGCTTATGGCGTTGATAAACCTGTGATGAGCTATCATGACCATAATGCAGACCAAATGCGTCCCTTGATCCTGGGCAAGATAGCAAGTGGCCAGGCGGTTGCGCTCATCAGCGATGCGGGAACGCCTCTTATCTCCGATCCCGGGTACAAGCTGGTCCGGCAGTGTTATGAAGCGGGCTTGCCTGTTACCTGTCTCCCAGGGGCGTCGGCGGTCATTGCGGGCCTCGTTTTGTCAGGGATGCCGACAGACCGTTTTCTCTTTGGTGGGTTTGCCGATAAAAAGACATACCCGGAATTGTCGCCGTTGGGCATGACGCTGATTTTTTTTGAGTCAGCACAGCGGCTGGTGGCGACGTTAAAAGACATGGCGCGTGCTTTTCCAAACCGCACTGTGGCTGTTGTTCGGGAAATCACGAAACTTTTTGAAGAAGTCCGCCGGGGACCATTTGAAGATCTCATTCAACTTTATGAAGAAAAAGGCCCGCCGAAAGGGGAAGTTGTTTTGGTACTCAGCCCTCCTGCGGGTGAAACGGTAGCATTGATGGATATTGACGTGCTCTTGCGCCAGGCATGGGAAACGCACAGCCTACGGGACGCTTGCACGCTTGTTGCGGGAACGCTGAACGTTTCGCGCAAACAAGTCTATCAACGGGCCTTGGCGTTGAGAGAAGAGAAACAAGAGACATGATGGAGTGGTTCAGAACATACCATGCTCAAGGGCATCTGGCGGAAGCCTTGGCCGCCTGGATGTTGCGTTTGAAGGGCTACCGTATTTTAAAGCGTCGCTACAAAACCCCTTTGGGCGAAATTGACCTCATTGCTGCGCGGGGATGGACGCTTGTGGCGGTTGAGGTCAAATACCGAAAATCCTTTGACCAGGCCGGGGAAGCCATTACCCAAAAACAGCGCAAGCGTATTGCTATGGCCCTTTCCCTTTATTTACGGCACTTGAGATGGACGCCTGAAAATATTCGCTTTGACGCGGTTTTGCTTATCCCGTATAAATGGCCTAGGCATGTTGTCAGCGCATGGATTGTCGAAGATTAAGCCAAAAAGAAAGGAAAGAATTATGGATTTCAGGAGAACCCTTCTGGTAACGGGTACCATTGTGTGTTCTATAACAACACTCAGCCTGTTGACCGGTTGCGTTCCTGCCGTGGTTGGGGGCGGGGTGACAACTGTGGGGGTAGCAGCGACCAAAGAAAAGGGCGTTGCGGGGGCTTGGACGGATACGAAAATCTCTACAGCGATCAAGCTCGGCCTGTATCAAAAAGATCCCGACCTTCACCGTTTGGTGGACGTCAATGTTCAAAATGGGGAAGTGTTATTGACAGGCACCGCCCCAAGTGAAGAAATGCATCTGGAAGCGGTAAAGATTGCGTGGGGTTGCCAAGGGGTCAAGCGCGTAATTGATAATATTGGCGGCCCTGAAGGGGCTTCTGTTGGGACTTATGCTCATGATACGTGGATTACCACCCAGTTAAAGAGTTCTCTCCTGTTTGATGGGGACGTCCAATCGCGCAACTACAGCGTTAAAACCGTCAGCGGCCAGGTCTATTTAATGGGGATTGCTCAAGACCAAGCGGAACTTGATAAGGTTGTCAGCCATGCAAGCAACACCAGCGGCGTTGAAAAAGTGATCAGCTATGTTCACGTTAAAGAGGGAGCAGAGAAGG
>JAJONN010000042.1 GCA_021323455.1 Alphaproteobacteria bacterium
AGGAATTATCGGGTATTTTTCACTGGATCGACCAATTAGAGGCCGTGGACGTGGCGGGTGTTGAAAATTATACGGATTACCAGCCTCAATGTTTGTCAGAGCGTGATGATATTGTGAATGATGGGAATTGTGTTGATGCTGTTTTAGCCAATGCTCCTGAAAAGGCCCATAATATGTTTTCTGTTCCTAAAGTTGTTGAGTAAGGGAGAAGCCTCATGACGACTTCTTTGCCAACTTCCCTGACACACCTGTCTTTAACGCAAGCACGGGAAGGGCTTTCCAAGAAAGAGTTTAGTGCTGTTGACCTCACGACCGCGCACCTCGATATGATGGCTGAAAAACGGCAGCTCAACGCGTTTATTACAGAAACGCCAGACCTGGCTCTGGAACAAGCGGCAGCTTCTGATGCGCGGCTTGCAGCAGGTGCAGCGGGCATCCTTGAAGGCCTTCCCATTGCCATAAAGGACTTGTTCTGTACGAAAGGGGTGCGTACAACGGCTGGCTCAAAAATGTTGGATCGTTTTATCCCTCCTTATGAATCAACCGTAACCCAAAATTTGTGGGATGCTGGCGCGGTGATGCTTGGAAAAGTTAACATGGATGAGTTTGCCATGGGATCTTCCAATACGAATAGCGCGTATGGTCCTGTGATTAATCCGTGGCGCCGAAGTGACGCGCCTGCCAAAGATCTGGTTCCCGGGGGGTCTTCGGGCGGGTCCGTGGCTGCTGTGGCTGCTCACATGGCCTTGGCGGCGACAGCTTCGGATACAGGCGGGTCTATTCGCCAACCAGCGGCATTTTGTGGATTGGTTGGCATTAAACCAACCTATGGTTTATGTTCCCGTCGCGGGATGGTAGCGTTTGCGTCCTCCCTTGACCAGGCGGGGCCTGTGACGCGTACAGTGCGGGACGCAGCCTTGATGACCCAGGCAATGGCAGGGTATGACCCTTGGGACTCAACGTCACTTAACATTGAAGTGCCTGATTTTTTGGGGAATATCACCAGCCATATTCAGAAGGTGCGTATTGGACTGCCAAAAGAATATCGCCAGAACCTATCAACAGAGATGAACGCCCTTTTAGAACAGGGCATTGATTGGCTGACGGCGGCAGGGGCTACGGTGCATGAGGTATCTTTACCCACAACGCCTTATGCCTTGCCAACGTATTATGTTATTGCGCCAGCTGAGGCGTCTTCTAACTTGGCAAGATATGATGGCTTGAGGTATGGGTTGCGGGTTCCCGGCGAGAGCCTGGATGAGATGTACGGAAATACCCGTCGGGAAGGTTTTGGCCCAGAGGTGCGTCGACGGATTTTAATTGGGACGTATGTTTTATCTGCGGGTTACTACGACGCCTATTATTTAAAGGCTCAAAAAATCCGCACGCTTATTGCGCGGGATTTTGATCAGGTTTTCCAGGAGGTGGATGTGCTGTTGACGCCCACGACCCCAACAGAAGCGTTTCCAATTGATGAAAAGCCGATAGACCCTGTTACCATGTATTTAAACGACATTTTCACCGTTACTGTAAACTTAGCCGCATTGCCGGGAATTTCCGTTCCTGTGGGGTTGTCAAAAACAGGTTTGCCGCTTGGCTTACAACTTATTGGGCCAAAACTTTCAGAACAACGGTTGTTTAATACGGCATTGGCCTTAGAAGAGGCGGCCAGGTTTGAAGACCAAGTCAAAGCGCTTCAGAAAGGGTAACGGATATGTCGGTGAAAAATCTAATTGAAGGAAAAACAGGTCTTTGGGAAGTTGTTATTGGCCTGGAAGTCCATGCGCAAATCATTTCGCGCTCCAAGCTGTTTTGTGGGTGTGCGACTGACTTTGGGGCAGAGCCCAATACACAAGTTGGGTTTCTTGGCGCAGCCATGCCGGGCATGTTGCCTGTTTTGAACCGTGTTTGCGTTGATCAAGCCATTAAAACGGGGTTGGGCTTACAGGGAAAGGTGAATTTAGTCTCCGTTTTTGACCGCAAGAACTATTTTTATGCGGACTTGCCTTCTGGGTACCAGATATCTCAGTTTACGCACCCGATCGTTACAGGCGGCTATTTGGACATTGATTTGGAAGGCACAGAAACAAAGCGGATTCACCTGACCCGTATCCATATGGAACAGGATGCGGGAAAAAGCATCCACGACCTGCACCCTCAGAAAACTTATATTGATCTGAACCGCTCTGGCATTGCGTTGATGGAAATCGTTTCAGAGCCAGAAATGCGATCATCTGCCGAGGCGATGGCCTATATGAAGAAACTGCGCACGGTCTTACGTTATCTTGGGACGTGCGATGGGAACATGGAGCAGGGCAGCTTGCGGGCTGATGCGAATGTATCTCTCCACCGTCCGGGGACACCTTTTGGCACGCGCACGGAAATTAAGAATGTGAACTCTGTTCGCTTTGTTGGGCAAGCCATTGAGTATGAGATTTACCGTCAGTTAGCCATTTTGGAAGACGGCGGTGAAGTCGTTCAGGAAACACGGCTGTTTGACCCAACCAAAGGGGAGACACGATCCATGCGCAGTAAGGAAGACGCGCATGATTATCGCTACTTTCCGGACCCGGACTTGCTTCCTTTACGGTTAACAGAAGCGCGGATTGAGGCTGTTCGTGCCACCATGCCAGAGTTGCCAGACGCCAAGAAAGCCCGATTGATGGCTGACTTCGGGTTGTCTGCCTACGATGCGGACGTCATTGTGGGCGAACAAGAAATTGCGGCTTATTATGAAGAAGCTGTGGCGGCGTCAAAAGCAAAAGACCCTGGCCAGGCAGCGAAAATGATTGCAAACTGGCTGATGGGAGAAGTCTTTGCAGCCCTAAATCGGGATAGTAAGACCATAGAGTCCATGACCCTGCCCGCAGCTCACTTGGCTGAATTGGTGGACCTTATCCTGGATGAGACAATTTCCGGAAAAATTGCGAAAGATGTCTTTGTTAAGATGTGGGAAAGTGGCAAGGCCCCTGCAGCATTGGTTGATGAGCTGGGGTTGCGCCAAATTTCAGATACAGGCGCCATTGAAAAGGCTATTGATGAACTCATGGCACGGGACGCCGCAAAGGTGGGCGAGTACCGAAGCGGCAAAGAACAGTTGTTTGGTTACTTTGTGGGTCAAATTATGAAGGCCATGCAGGGCAAGGCCAACCCCGGCGTTGTAAATGACCTATTAAAGAAAAAGCTGGGGTAAACCCTGACCCAATGTATTGGGTGCCTTCTCATAGGTTACAAAGAGGACTCATCCTTTATTCTATAATCATATACGGTATCAGCGGGATTATAAGGATGCGTCCCCATTTCAAAAGCCAAAGTAGGCTCTATGGCTTTATAGGCATGACCAAGACTGGCTTTGATCGTAATTAAATGGCCGCTTTCAACAATGATTTCTTTGATTTCTGGCTTATCAGGCTCCCAATAATAGAGCGTCATTTTCCCATCTATAATATATAGGGTTTCACTCTTGGAGAGGTGGTAATGATTGCCTCGAATTCCGCCCTCAGGTTTAAATTCTAGGACAGCAACCGTATTGACCCCCTTTGTTGAGTTAAGGAATACAGATCTCCCCTTATCGTTATTCAGAACGTTAAGGCATACAGGTGAGGTTATTTCTGCATGAAGAGGGTTTATTTTTTGAATGCGTAAGAGAGAGTGCATATCTTCTTATTACTTACAGGCATGGAAGAACAGCAGTGTACTGTTCATATCAAAAACTTGGCGTCCCCAACGGGATTCGAACCCGTGTTGCCGCCGTGAGAGGGCGGTGTCCTAGGCCAGCTAGACGATGGGGACCTATATGCCAAAGCCCAAAGTTTGATCCCTGATAAGCATAGCATGTGCGGACTTTACCGAGATTTTACTGAAAATGCAACTGTTACTTCAGCTATTTTACTGACCAAATTGCACTCTTCATAACCATTTTGGCATGGTACATTTTAAGAAAGCTGTTACAGGAGGAAGGATATGGAAGTCCCATCAGGTCGCTTTTTTTTGTGTTGTTTTCCGTCTGTCTCTGGTACTCAATAGGGTCCTAATTCCTTATGCCTTTATGAAAGAGCACATCCTTTATTTTTTTCAGCATAGCCATAGCCACGACTGGACTACCCAGCCGTCAGCAGATAATCCCGGACTTTGAAAAGTTAGGGTATGAGGTTGATGAGTCTTATTTCGGGTTTAAAATTTACCTGAAAGAGGGGGAAAAAATTCTTTATTACAGCCCTGGTGCCCGCAAGCGCTGGTCTTACTATTTCCTGGAAAACGACGTGTTTCCTTTGAAGAAATACCGATTTGGGGAGATTGACGTTTGGGAGCCAAAAGCGCCTGAGCCTTACCTGACGCTTCAATATGGCAACTGGCGCACGCTCGCCTATCAACAGCAAGAAGGACACCTGACGTCAGGCGAGCGAAGCCGGATCCCCTTCACGCCCACCGAAAAAGACCTTGAACCCGCCAGGCCGACGGGGCCGTTGAGGGATCGGGAGGGTAGTTGATCGTGAGAAATTGAGGTGGATATAAACGGTATTGAGACTGTTAAATATGACCTTTACAAAAATTACACATTGTTAATACAATTTTAAATAATTGATGTGAGGTTATATGAAGCGTAAGGTTTCTTTTTTATGGATCAGCGTATTATTGATAGTCTTCGGGCAACAAGCACTCATAGGTGAAGCGTATGGTATGTCATTTCCCAAGCCCGTCCAGTTTTATGCAGGCATTTCAGGGGGCATAAACTGGAGTAAAGGTCGGCGTACGGATAGTGTTTTTGATCCCCTTGCCGTACCGCCTGAGACCCTTTATTTTTCAAACAAGAATTTCCACGAAACTAATGGGCAGTATTCAGCCTTTGGGGGAGTATCTTTTTCTTTTCCTGAAACACGGGTTATCTTTGGTCCCGAGTTTTATATTGGAAGGAGCCATGGTGAACAAACAATACGTGAAACTATTCTTGAACCTCTTACGGGTACGAGTCGGACTTTGGTCAGCTCTCTTTCTCCAACAACCTATTTAGGGGCCGTATTAAAGGTTGGGTATGAATTTTTATCGAGCTACACGGGATATATCGTCCTGGGTGGAGAAGCAAACCGACATATCAACAAGATTACTTATGTTCCTAGAAGTAATGCAGGTCTTGGTATTGGGCCAGATTTTCCTGCCGGGTTTTTCGGGAAAACCAGTTGGTTAACAGGCTTTATATGGGGCTTTGGTTTAGAGAGAAAATTTAATTGTATTCAAGTAGGGACAGACATTCGATTTGCGGATTATGGATCCTTTAAGGTTCAACAACCTTACGGACCTTCTGATGAAACAGTTTTTAATACCTTTAAATTTAAGAATATACGGCTTTCATTAAGACTTTCTTATCTATTTTAATTTTAAATTGGAACCATTGCATTAGGTATAGAAAGGACAGAAAATTCATGAGAAAATTTACCAAATCAGCTTTGTTGATCACAACGGCGTTATATTTTGCAATTTCAGGGGATGCTTATTCGTCATCCCATGCTCCAGCTGTGTCAGCATCCGCCGATACTCCCATAATGGTTGATATGCAACCAAGAACTCCCCAGATAGAAATCGGCCAGATAGTAGCTGCTTTAGAGGTGCGACAAAGTGGCCACCACGGGGCAATAGCAAGAGAGGCTCTTCAAAAGTACCATAGCAGTCAGTTTATGGTTGCAAAAATTCCTGTGCAGCAGGCAAGGGCAGCAGCAGCTCATTACAACTCGGCACTTGCGGCAGCTCAAATGAACAGGGAACACAAGGAAGAAGTGCAAAGAGTCAGGGGTGGCGCTGATCCGGAGGCCTTAAGAAGGCTAGCAGATCAGTTCCTCCAGGGGGCTGTGAGCTTTACGGATCTCCTGTTTCTTTATCCCTTTATGATCGGTGCGGCGGCAAATGAAGCCCTTGTGGAAGAGGGCTTACGGAAAACAAGGCTTGAAATAGAACGGGTTGAATTACTAGACCGCGCTTTTAAGGAGGACAGGGCTATTCTCCCCTTAGGTACTTTTTTGCGGTTGCCAGAAGTTATTGCTGGCGCAGAGAATGCGCCTAACGTAGCCAATTTAAAAAGAGCTGTAGAAGAGTGCCATAGAGTATTTAGTGATTTTAAAGGTAGAATACTTGGGGACAATGGTGCCACATTGAAATTCAAGAATAAATACCTAGATTTTAAATCTGTGGGTGAGTTGAAGCCAAAGTCCAGTCCAGCAAGATTCATGTCACGCTTGCTCGATGATCTTGTAAAAAATTTGAATGGGCGTGACGGCCACCCTGATATATTAGGTTTGACTGCCCTTTTAAAAAATAATGTACAAAATATTAGTCAGGCTTTTAAAACACTCTTATTACTAGATGTTAGCGCAGCAGAACAAGGAACACTTGCACCCATCAGTATAAAATCTATACCGGATATACAAAGAGAATTTCCAGGATTATTAGCAGCGCTTGAGGCCTTAAGCTTAGAAATAAACAGCGAACACAGAGGCGGTAACTTTAGAAGCAATATGGCAAACCTTGAAGCTCAACAAGGAAATATATTATTGAGGGAGCTTACTGGTAACTTCCCTAGAGATTTTCATAACAGGCTCATACAAAATATTGCTTATTTTAAAAGAGAAGAGAATGCGGGTCTGGGATTTGATGAAGAAACGGTAGCGTTATTTAAAGAGAACGCGAGAAAAAAAAATAATTTTCTTGTAAATCGGGAATTCAATAAAATTTTTGCTAATATCCCAAGCTATAAAGATGTTTCAATGCTTAGGCTAGATAATGGAAGGGTAGGGAGGAGAGATATCCAAAGCTCTTGGTATGCCCAAGAAGAAAAAATTGAGAGAATTATAGGGCAAATAATTTCTTCAATAAATGGAGAAATTAGAGATACTCCACATAATATAGAAGATCATGGAGCAGCTGCTTTAATTTTACAAGACTCTTGGGATGGTGATATACGCCAGTATTTTTATAATGATCAGAAACCTAAGTTATTACCTATTGTACAAAACACAATAACAAAAAAAATAAATGCTAACTTGAAAATACCTATTCTTGACATTATGGAAGCTCTCTATAATGCCCAATATGCGCATGCTTATTTAATTTCCAAAATGAGACACCTTAGAGAGGTTATAGGGTATACTTTAAATCACGTGAACGGGCAGGAGCCTGTTGAGTCAAGGGCTATCGCCCTTCGTGAGCTATGCCAGAACTTTGAAGGTCCAATGGCTTATTATGCTTTAAATAGTGAGGAGCGAGCATTAGCCTATGTTTTGGTCTTAGGATCCTTTACATCTGCAAAGGCATGGGTAAAATTAGGTGTTCAGGATATGGAAACAATCAATAGAAACCATGCACCAAGAGAGGCGGCGGAGGGACCAAGGCTGTGGAGCGGCTTCGAAATGGATGCTCCTCTTCTTGTTAAATTTGATCCAGCTGATTCTGAAGATAAGGGAGATGCTGCTGCGCAACCAGGAGGCTTAGGGGTTCCTCCACCAGCACCGCTGCCACCAGCGCCGCCCCCTCCTCCAGGCGCGGGGGGCGCATCCCCCTTGATGCAGTTAGATCATAAAATAAAGGCAAAGCTAACCCCCGCTCAATATAAGGCAGCGTGCGAAGCTTTCTTGGTCCATATTATTGCTCATTGGAAACACTTGGATTATGCGCCCACGTTAGATGATTGGGCAGATAAAGCAAGAGAAGTTTATAATGCAGCTGGGGGAAGGCATTTTGGTAACCTTCAAGATTTTAAGGCTTTCTTAGATCACTAACTGTCCTCCCCAACCCCCTTTTCCTCTCCCGCGATGAGTCGCTGGATGTTGGATCGGTGCGTCCAGGAAATCAGGAGAGCGATTGCGAAGCAAAAAATAGCAAGGGGCCAGGAGAGAAAAAGGGCGGCAAAAAGAGGGGATAGGGCAAAGCTGCACAAGGCAGACAGGGAAGAGATTTTGGCGAGCCGGGCTATGATGATCCATACCACGGTTGAAAATGCTCCTAAAGGCAGGGACAAGGCCCAAAACACGCCAAGGGCCGTTGCAACGCCTTTCCCGCCGCGGCCTTTTAGCCAAATGGGAAAGATGTGCCCCAGCACAGCGGCGAAGGATACCCCCAAAAGGGCGGTTTCCTCAAGGCCAGCGTAAGAAGCAATAAAAACAGGCAGGAATCCCTTGACGGAATCACAGAACAAGGTGGCGGCTGCCATGCCTTTATGGCCGGTCCGCAAGACATTTGTGGCACCAATGTTGCCGGAGCCGATTGTCCGGACATCAACACCCCCAAAGATTTTTGCTAAAACCAACCCATAAGGAATGGAGCCGGAGAGGTAAGCAATGAAAATATAGAAATACGGCATGGCGTTACTCAATCCATATCTTGGGCGGCAGCCCTAAGACCCAGTCAAAAAACTGCATAGCGAGGAGAAATCCCACAGAAGATCCGGCATTTTGTAAAATAACGATCCCAACTTGGTGTTCTGGCAAGAAAGCCAGCATTGTTGAAAACCCCCGCACGTATCCCCCATGGAACACAACAGGATGATTAGCAAATATCATATGCCGCCAGCCTAGCCCATACTGTGTTTTCGTGATGCGGTCCCGATGGTTTCGTGTCCGGTGCCATTGATCGGGCGTATGGATGATGGGAGAGATAAATTCATCGAGATCTTCTGGGGAGACCACATCCGGCCGGGCCCCCATGACAGCGGCCAGGAAAAGGGCCATGTCATGAATATTGGCGCTCATCCCCCCTGCCGCTGGATAGTTTGTATACTCTTTCCGGTAAGGAGCTTCTTGTACGGTTATTTTTACCACCTTGCCTTTTTTCCCTTTAACCTTCTTTATAATATGCGGCGCTGCGCGATTTTCTTGGGAGATAAAGGCTTCCCAGGTCGAAGAAGCGCCCGTCATGTGAAGGGGCTTTAAAAGCCTTGTTTGTAGAACTGATTCAAAAGGAGCGCCACTTAGGTCTTTGATCACATGGGCTAAGAGGTTGTAAACCACATTGTGATAGGCAAATTTTTCTCCAGGCTCTTCATGAGGCGCGGTACCCAAGATCTTTTCTTGTGCTTCTAAAGGAGAACCGCCTCGTTCAATCAGCGCATTAAACCCGGTGGACGGCATACCTGTCGTGTGGCTTAGAACGTGCCTCAAGGTCGCCCCTGGAATCAGGTCCACGGGGTGGTCCAGGCTGATTTTTTGCTCCCGATGGAGAATGGCGATGAGCGTTGAGGCAACTGCCTTGGAGACAGAGCCGATCTGAAAAAGGGTTTTAGCGTTGACGGGCGCTTTTTGTCCAACGGCCCGAACCCCAAACCCTTTTATATAAATAATTTTTCCTTTTGACACAATGGCCACGGCTAACCCAGGCACCTTTTTTTGATGCATTGATTTTTGAATGAGGGTGTTCAGTTTGGGCAAGATTGATGTGACAGGATCATCCGCAACAGCGGCGTGGGGCATGGTTATTAGGAGCAGGAAAGGAAAAAACAGGCGCATCATCATGATACCTTGGGCCATTGTTACCATTTGACTTCCCATTTGGGGAGCAAGTCTTCAGAAAACAGGGAATATGTTTGGAGATCAGCCAACTGGTTATCAGGCCTTAGCCAGCCGCCTTTTTTAGAGCATTCTAAAATAAAGCCAAGTTTTAGAGGTACTTTCTGGCTTGGGCTATTTTCGGCATCACAATATATCTCGACTTTCTTGGCATCCATCTTTTGAAATGCCAGCAAAGTTAAGGCATGGGTGGCTTCTGTTGCATAACCCTGGTTACGCGCATTTTTCCGGATGAAATAGCTAATGCCAAACTGAGGGATGCACCAAACCGCGTGAAGAGGTGGAAAAGCGCATCTTCCAACAATGCGCCCGGTTGCCTTTTCAATAATGATGTACCGAATGCATTCCCGTAAAATAAACTCTGCATGGTGTTTGCGGCAATCCTCTTCCACAGCTTCAGGAGTTGGCACCGTTGGCGACCAATTCAACCATTTTATATAATCCTCATAGCCATCACAAATGGCTTCATGTACCGCTTGGCCATCTCCTGCTTTTGGTATTTTCAGGATTAACCGGGATGTCTCAAGGCTTTCAGGTAGATCGGTTAAAATGGGTGTTTTTTTCATCCAGGCTACTTTCGCAAGAGGAATTCTTTTTTATCTTCGTCGTTACAATCTTGGCCGTCGCTACCCCTCACCCGCCATTTCGCTGGCGCTCATGGCGACCTCTCCCACAAGGGGAGAGGTAAAATGCACGGGCTGTTTGCACATCTCTCCTTGTGAGAGAGGCCGATGCGATTCCCTACAAATTAACGAAGAACAGCGGGGTGATATTCTGCGTGATACCATAAAAATCTACAGCCCCTTGACAATATCCTCACATACTTTCTTGGCATCACCCAGCACCATAAATGTATGGTCGCGATAGAACAGGTCATTATCCACGCCCGCGTAACCTGAGGCCAGGGAGCGTTTGATAAAGAGGACGGTTTTGGCTTTTTCTACGTCCAGGATGGGCATGCCATAGATGGGGGAGGCCGCGTCCGTTTTGGCCGCCGGGTTGGTGATATCGTTGGCCCCGATCACAAAAGCAACGTCCGCCGTTGAAAAGTCGTTATTGATTTCGTCCAGTTCCTGGACTTCTTCATAAGGGACGTTGGCTTCTGCCAGGAGGACATTCATGTGGCCTGGCATACGGCCCGCGACGGGGTGGATGGCATAGCGGATTTTCACGCCTTTCTTTTTTAACTGGTCCCCCATTTCCCGTAACGCATGTTGGGCTTGCGCAACGGCCATCCCGTAGCCAGGAATAATAATGACGGATTGGGCGTTGGACAAAATAAAGGCGGCATCTTCCGCGCTGCTAACCTTGACGGGACGTTCCAGGGCTGTGTTTGCTTGAGTGGCGGCTGTGGCCGGGTCTGTTCCAAACCCGCCCAGGATAACGTTGAAAATAGACCGGTTCATGCCTTTGCACATGATATAGCTTAAGATTGCGCCTGATGCACCGACAAGGGCACCGGTGATGATCAGAAGATGGTTGCTTAAGGTAAACCCGATCCCAGCGGCGGCCCAGCCCGAGTAAGAGTTCAGCATGGAAATAACCACAGGCATGTCAGCGCCGCCAATCGGCAGGATCAAGAGCAAGCCTAAGGCAAAGGCCACAAAAGTTAACAACCAAAAGATAAAATGGGATTCTGTGAGCAAGAAGACCACGAGCAAAAAGGCGACTGCGCCTCCCAAAGTGGCATTGAGGAGGTGTTGGCCGCTAAATGCTAACGGCTTTCCACTGAGAAGTCCCTGCAATTTGCCAAAAGCAACCAGGGAACCGGTAAAGGTAATGGCCCCGATGGCGCTTCCAAGCCCCATTTCCATAAGGCTGGATGCCTTGAGGGAGCCAATGGCCCCAATGCCATAAGCATCTGGCGCATTGAGGGCAGCGCCCGCTACCAGGACGGCGGCCAAACCTACAAGGCTATGGAACCCTGCAACCAGTTGAGGCAATGCCGTCATGCGGATCTTGCGGGCAATGATCGCCCCAATCCCGCCACCGATTAAAATGCCTGCTACAATAATCCCGTGGCGGGAAATATTGGGGGCCAATAGTGTTGTTAAAATGGCGATGGTCATACCAAATATGCCATACAGGTTTCCCAACCGGGATGTTGCCGCTGAAGATAATCCCCGCAACGCCATAATGAAAGACACGGCAGAGACAAGGTATAAAAATGAAGACAGGTTTGCAGGCACGGTTAGGCTCCTTGTTTATTTTTAGAGAACATGGCGAGCATCCGTCGGGTGACGATAAATCCCCCAAAGATATTGATGGACGCAAGAACAATCGCCAGGAACCCAAAGGTTGACGAAATGCCCACAATATTAGGGCCGGCGGCCAACAAGGCGCCGACAATGATGACGCTGGAAATGGCGTTGGTGACGGACATCAGAGGAGAATGCAGGGCCGGCGTGACTTTCCAGACGACATAATAGCCAACAAAGCAAGCCAGGATGAAGACGGTTAAGCCGGTGATAAAAGGGTCGGCTTCAGCACCTGCTGCGGATTTTTCCAAAGCTTCTTTGGCAACGGCGCGTAAAGCCTTTGTTTCATCCAGAAACATTTGGGCGGCTTCTTGCATCTTATCCACTTTTTCGATAATGGTTCGCATATCCATGCTAGATCTCCTTTTCTTTCTTGGCGGCCTCTTTCAAAGCCGGATGAATCACGTCTCCCTCATGGGTTAGGGCAGCACCCTTCACAATATCATCTTCCCAATCAACGGCTAATGTTTTACCGTCTGCTCCTAAAAGTAATTTTAAAAAGTTGAACACGTTGCGGGCATAGACCTGGCTGGCATCAAAAGGAATGCGGCTTGGAAAGTTGGGATGCCCCAAGATTTTGACTCCGTCTTTAACAACAACCTGACCAGCGACAGAAGCCGCACAGTTGCCGCCCGATTCAACAGCCAAGTCCACAATAACGGAACCCGCCTTCATCTCCTTGATCATCTTTGCGCTGATCAGAATGGGGGCGGTCTTGCCGGGTATTTGCGCTGTTGTAATCACGATGTCCTGTTGGCGCATTACGTCTTCAAGCCGGGCTTGCTGGCGTTTTTGATAATCAGCGCTCATTTCTTTGGCGTACCCGCCAGCGCCTTCCCCGCTTTCGGCAGACTCGACTTCAATGAAAGTTGCCCCTAAGCTTTCCACTTGTTCTTTCACCGCTGGCCGCACATCAAAGGCTGAAACAATGGCCCCCAGGCGGCGCGCTGTGGCAATGGCTTGTAGTCCCGCAACGCCTGCGCCTAAGATGAGCGCGCGGGCAGGGGGGATCATCCCGGCAGCCGTCATCATCATGGGCATGGCCCGCCCAAACTCCGCGGCGGCATCGATTACAGCCTTGTAACCGGCCAAATTGCTTTGGGAAGACAAAACATCCATGCTTTGCGCGCGCGATATACGCGGGATCCACTCCAGGGCAAAAGCGGTTATTTTTCTCTTAGCCAATGCGGTGGCAAGCTTTTGATTGCCATAGGGCTTTAGCATCCCGATCAGGAGGCTGTCTTTTGGCAACACTTTGATTTCATCTTCTAGGGGAGGGCTGACCCGAATGATAATGTCAGCATCCTGATAAAGGGATTTGGCATCCTTTGCTATCTTGGCACCCATGGCCTCATAAGCAGCGTCTGGCATACCCGCTTCAACGCCAGCACCTTTTTCAATGACCACTTCATGTCCTAAATCAGCCAGTTTCCTGGAAACCTCTGGCGTCAATGCCACACGGCGTTCAAAGTCAGCACATTCTTTTGGCGCAACAATTTTCATAAGCTTCCTCATCAAAATGGTGAAAATGTTTAATTTTAAAGTAGCCTATCACACCTCAACCCCTGATGGCGAGAGGACGCAACGCTTTTTTCTTAATCTTTTTTGGCAACAATAATGGCAAGCTTGTTGAAGTATTTCTTGATTGATTTCTTAAGGTTTTTGTATTGCGTGGAGCTTGCCTCTTCTGCCGTGACAAAGCTTTTGAGGAGGGAAATTTGCTCATTGATTTCTATGCCACCTTCTACGGGTCGGCATTCTCGTTTTGCTTTTACCCAAGGAGAATCAAGGTCACATGCAAGATCCTTCATATTCCTCTCGTCAACATCCTTAATGGTTGTTTTTCTTGTCAGCGTCAAGGGTAGCCCGATAAACGTTGTTCCTTTCTGGCAGTCTGATGTATCCATAAAAGCTTGGGCCCATGAAAACTTTAAGAGGATACCTGGCCCTGCATTGGTGAGAAGAAGGTCATTTTCTTGCTCATAGGCATAGCTAAATTCCAGATCTTTGACAATACGGGAATCGAGAGGAGGCAACGTTACTTTCTTTTTTAAAGGGGAGATTTCCCCACTGAGTTGTTTAACAATGGCTTCTTCGATGGATTGAAGGGAATGGCATAGTCCTGCGCCTGTGGGTTCTTGGGCTTGTTCCCCCGAAAGTTTAAGGCTTCCTTCATCGCTTAAGGTTCTCTTATCTTTAATGCGCATGGTGTTTTTAATATCAATTTTTGAGCGCTTGTAATCAATGCCAGGAACCTTTTCGTAAGAAGGAGTTTTAGCGTCCAGAACAAGCGCAGGCCTGTCAGAAATATCGGGAAAAATACCCTCAGCCATACTCGCAAAGTTGGTTGGATCAATCCAGAATACCTTTCCATCCTTGGCTGTTGCCTTGACAATCGCATGATTAAAGTACAAAAGGCTGGGGAGTGTTCTCTCAGGGGGAAGGTAAATGGTTCCCCGCATCACAAGAGCAACTTGGGCTTTGAACCCTAATGCGTTAAGAATAGAAACGGTACAAGCCGCAAAATCTTTACAATCGCCAACGCCGCTTTCAGCAACCGTATTTAAGGAACGAGGGGAAAGCTTGCCTTTGATGGTTCGCCAATCGCCCATATAGCGAATTTTTTCAGATAAAAGGGACGTGACTTTATTGATTTGCTCAACAGAGCTGGAAATGGTTGCGGCTGCATTTTTGATGGATTCGTGTAAAGGGGGTAGGTCTTGGTGGATCACGTCTTCATAGTCTTTTGAAAGCGCTTGGGAGAGGTCTTCAAACTTTTCATAGGTGGAGAGATGGATCCATGTTTTGAGGTGATCAGGTACTTGATTATTGCCTGGTTCATTGATCAAGTCGCCATAGGCTGGCTTTTTAGCAGTAATCTCTAAGGTTTGGTATTGGCCTTCCTTCCCTTCCTTAATCTCAAGTTTTGTGTCAGGATCATTGGCTAGGGCGTGGAAAGGTAATTCCGACCTAATCTTAAATTGAGCTCTCTTCCAGTAAGCATCGCCGCCATAATAATATTTTAATGAAAAATAACCCGGTAGAGGCTGCTTGAAAACAGTAATCTTGTATTTTAAGTAAATCTGGGTGCCAACGCCGACGTGGGGATAGGAGATTAAAATTTGGAATAATTGGTCAAACCCCTTAATGTCGCTCGCGAGAGGCTTGGTTTCGATCATTTCTTTTGGGACGGTTTGTGCTTTCCCTTGAATTATTGCTTTGGCTTCAATAATTTCTACTTGCTCAATATTTTCATTGAAATGAATACGCTGAACGCCAAATATATCCCGACCTGTCTCGTTAATAATCTTGATTTGTTTTTCAACGATTTCTTCTGATTTTCCATTTTTATCAATAATAATATCGCTCGAAATTTCAATTTCAGCAGGGGCATCTTCATAAGTTGCCCATCGGGCGTCAACTGGAGAAATGCCAAGATATTGTGTAAAGAGGGTGGCAGCAAAGACAAAGAAGGAGATGTATATTTTAGGCATTTTATTTTTCTTATAAATTGTTAGCTTGAGACAGAGTATAGAGGCTTTGGCCGTCTATTCAATCTTTTTTCTGGACACCATGATAGGCTAGGGCCCATCCACTTTTGTAAGAAGTCTAAAAATGTTATTAGAAATAAATAGCTTATTGGAGCTAAAAATTGCACTTGGGTGTCGCTGGGCTTAGGAAACCTCGGCGAAGCTTTAGCAAGCCTTTAGATTTCCTTAGGATCCGGATCCACGCTTCACTACGTTCAGCTAACAAAACCTAAGGGCCAGGATGACAGCCTTGAAGGTCAGAATTAATGAAGCGGTGTACTAGTTAACCTCAATTCGATATAAGCACAAAGAATGAGGGATAAATTATATTTTATATCTTACGCCAAGCTCGATAACTTTATGGTGGGGGATTTTATAAAAATCGCTCGCGTTTTGGGAAATTGAAGCAAGGAAAATATAAAGCTTTTCAGAAAAACCTTGTAGGACGCGTGCATGGCTTGCTACAGGCACACCCTTGCTAAGGAAGACAGATACGTCCTCATAGCTTTTAATAATACCTTCCTCTATTAAATAATGAATGACACTGTTGATATTTGGTGACTCCTTAAAACCAAATTTTGCATCAATACTATAACTCGTTTTATCAAGGGATATCTTTTTAAAGCGATCCTTTGGTAAAACAAAAGGGCTATCCGTGGTTGTAAAGGACAAGAAAATCGCTTTTTTATGAAAAAATTTGTTGTGGTTCAGATGAATTATAAGTGAGCTGGGTACTTTGTTTGCCTGGCGGCTCAGAAAAATAGCAACCCCGGGGATCCGTGGCTTATATACTTTTTTATAGTTTTTTATATAAGTTGAAAGATCCATGTGGGGGATGATTCTTTGATCCTTTAAAGCCTTGTTGCCTTTCATCCATACATGAACAATGAAGTAAATAATGGCCGTTACGAGAATTGCATACCATGCGCCCTCTAGGAACTTCATCATGTTTGTTATGACAAAAAGACCATCAAGGATAATTATGGGGAGAAAGGTTGCCGACAATCGCCATAGGGGCCACTGCCATTTCTTATAAGCTACAAAAACAATCAGGAACCCCGTCAATAACATTACACTAGAAACGCTAAGGCCATAGGCATGAGCGAGCCTGTCGGATGATCCGAACATAAGTGTTGCTCCTACCGTAAGAGCCATAAGAATATAATTAATGCTACCAATATAAACCTGTCCAATTTGCTTGGCTGAAGTGTGAACAACGTGCATGCGTGGTAAGTACTCCAGCAATATGGCTTGCGATGTAATGGTAAAAATTCCTGAAATAATCGATTGTGATGCAATAATACTGGCAATTGTAGCTAAAAGGACCGAGGGATATAAAGCCCACACGGGGATAAGAGCATAAAAAGGATTCATCAGGGTCCCTGGATCATTGAGAAGCACTGCGCCTTGTCCCAAATAATTTAAGATAAGTGCAGGAAAAACAATGGTTCCCCAAGATAATTGGATGGAGCGCCGCCCAAAATGCCCCATATCTGCATAAAGAGCCTCCCCACCCGTTACAACAAGAACAACGCCGCTCAGGGTTGTAACACCTATAAGTCCATGATGCATTAAGAATGACAGGGCGTAATAAGGGTTAAAGGCCTTAAGCATCGTGGGAGAATGGATAATATTCATAACGCCTGTGATGGCAAGGAAAAGAAACCACGCCATCATGACCGGCCCGAAAAGCCGACCAATAGGCCCGCTTCCCTGTTTTTGGATGGCAAAAAGGAGTATCAGAATACCAATGGTGATTGGAACAATGTAAAGGGAAAAACCTTTCGTAATCATACCCAGACCTTCCACTGCGCTTAGAACAGTAATAGCAGGCGTAATAATTCCATCACCGAAAAACAAAGCCATGCCAATAATACTCACCATACTGAGATAAGCAGTTTTATGAAACAGCTTCAGCTTATGACACAGCGTTGTCAGCGCCAAAATTCCCCCCTCGCCATGGTTGTCAACACGCATAACGAGGAGGGCATACTTCAACCACACAACCAAGAAGAGTGTCCATATAAACAGGCTGATGATTCCCAGAACATTCATTTCGTTTACGGGCAGATGTGAGATCGTAAAACAGCTTTTTAGGGCATATAAAGGGCTTGTGCCGATATCGCCAAAGACAACACCCAGAGCACCTATAAAAATCGTAGAAAACTTTTCTGATTTACGGTGGTGCTCTTTAAAATGAGAAGTGCGCATGTCATTGCTTCAATTTATCTAGTTGCCCTATGAAAAGCGTAAGACGCAAAGGTTAAGAAAAGGTGTCTTTAATCAAAAAACCGGCGGCAAGGAAGCCCTTGATGACTTAACAAGAATTTCTCAAAAAAAAAGAAAGGAGATCCAAATATGACCGCCAATCAAAACGCTCAATAGCATATACTGATCTTGATTTTATCATTTTACAGGCGTTCTCTGGAACAAGTATCGACAGTAAGTTGGGGGCAGCTCCAAAATCTAGGGCGTGTGATCAATTATTGTCTTTTGGACTGCAAATGGCGGCTTTCTGCGCTTCCATTTCTCAAATACTCTTTTGTATTCTGCGATATGGTTCTCGAAACCCACCATTTTAGCTTCGCTGACCTTCGGTTCGCCACAAAATCCTTCAATTGATCACACGCCCTCTTATTTGTCTCATAATCTGAATCGTTATTTTTAACAGCCTGAATAGATACACTGGATAATTGTATTTGCAAAATAACCATGCTATAAGCTTGGGTTATGGTTGAACAAACCAAATTTTTACGGAAAGGAGTTGATGATTCGTGAAAGTCGATGTACGTGATAACAATATTGACCAAGCGTTGCGTGTTTTAAAAAAGAAAATGCAGCGTGAAGGAATTTATCGGGAAATGAAGTTGCGCCGTCACTTTGAGAAGCCGTCTATTCGCCGGGCGCGAGAGAAAGCTGAAGCGGTCCGCCGTTTCCGGAAGTTGATGCGCAAGCGCTTGGAACGTGAAGGGTATTAAGGCGTATCATCAATGATAGCCTTTTGGACCGCAAAGGGCGGCTTTCCCTGTCTCCGTTTTTCAGATACGTCTTTGTATTCTGCGATATGGTTCTGGAAAACCGCCATTTTAGCTTCGCTGACCTTCGGGTCACCTTAAAATCCTTCAATTGATGACACGCCCTAGTACGTCGTTTCATTAATTCCGACCTCCATAGCTGTCATCCTGGGGCTTAGGAAACCTCGGCGAAGCTTGCGAGCCATAGGTTTCCTTAGAACCCGGGATCCATGTATTCAATAAATTAACAGAGTGTAAAACGTTCAAATGCTGTAAAAATGCATGGATCCCGGCTCCTAAGGTTTTGTAACGCTTCACTACGCCCTTTTTGGTCCATCCCAAGGAGAATAAGCCATTATTAAAGAAGAACAGCAACCATCTTTATCATCAAAAGAGGTGTGCCTCTTGATTGAAAAAATATTGGATGACAAGAAAGCAGAAAATATCGTCACCTTAAACTTGATCGGGAAGACGTCTATTACGGATTACATGGTCATTGCCAGTGGTCAGTCTGCACGCCAGGTTGGCGCGATGGCGGAAGCCCTGCAGATAGAGCTTAAAACCCATGGTATCCGAACCTCTATCGAAGGTATGCCTCAGTGTGACTGGGTTCTTGTGGATGCTTTTGATGTGGTTGTCCATCTCTTCCGTCCGGAAGTCCGGACGTTCTACAACCTGGAAAAAATGTGGAGTGTCGAATTACCTGAATCTGTACCCGCATCTGGAAAATGAAACTAATCCTGTTGTGTGTTGGAGCATTAAAAGCAGGGCCGGAAAAAGACCTGTTGGATCAATACCGTGCCCGCTTATCCTGGTCTTTTGACATGCGGGAGGTTGTTTGCCGCAAAAGCGGTACTTCCGTTCAACTCAAAGCCTGGGAAGGCGATCTCTTGCTTCAAGCTATTGAGCCTGAGACGGTTGCCATTGGGCTGGACGAACGGGGAACATCCCTTACAAGCTTTGAATTTGCCCAAGCCCTGGAAAATTACCGGAATGAAGGCATCAAATCCCTGACCTTTGTAATTGGGGGTGCTGACGGTTTGAGTGACCTTGTCCGGAACCGCTGTCAGCGCTTTATTTCCTTTGGTCGCATGACGTGGCCTCACCTGCTGGTGCGGGGTATGTTGGTTGAACAACTCTATCGTGCCCAACAAATTCTTATAGGGCATCCCTATCATCGGGCGTAAGCTCATCGAGCCTCAGGCGCAAAAATGAAATGAGAGCGGCGCCATAGCGGCGCTGGTCGATGAGCGCTGCCTGTTGAGGCAGGCTTAATGCCCTTTTTGCGGAAGTTTCCAGAACAATGAGGGTGTGTGCCTGGATCCAACCTTGATGGTGCAATGCTGTCAGGCAAGCCCCTTCCACAATCTGGTCATAAGGCGGATCCAGGAAGACAAGGCTTACAGGGTGAGGGGCTTTAGGTGGTTTTGTTGCATCGCTCACCATAACGGCGCATTGCGACCCAACGCCAAGATTAACAATATTTTCGGTTAAGGTGCGCGCAACCCGGGGGTTTTTTTCTAGAAACGTGACGTGGACAGCCCCGCGAGACAAGGCCTCAAGCCCAAGAGCGCCACTGCCGGCAAAAGCATCAAGAACAGAAGCCCCTTCCAGAGGGCTGCCTTCTAAACTATAGATAACATTGAACAAGGATTCACGAGCGCGGTCTGAGGTTGGGCGCACCTCGGCAGGGGGGGTGAGCAATGTTCGACGGCGAAATTTTCCCGCAATAATGCGCATTGATATGAATCCTTTTAGGTATTGGAGCGGCGATTCTTTTCTATCATATAGGGAGCAGCCTTGTGAACCAGTCCTCTTTCAGGTTAAGATCAATTTAAAGAAATGAGAGAAGCCGTATTCCTGATGAAAAAATTAATTCTCATGCGTCACGCCGAATCCCAGCCAGAACAGTCTGGCCTTAACGACCGGGAAAGGCCCTTATCCGGCGAAGGGATGGAAGAACTGGAATTGATCCGGCGAAAGCTGCAAGGGAGGCTTCAGGGGCTTAACCTCGTTCTCTGCTCCAATGTCAAACGGACACGCCAAACGTTGGAAGGCATTAAAGCGATTCTCCCTTCTGCTTGCGACTCTGCTTTTGATGACGGGTTGTACCATGCGCCGGCCGCAAGCTTGCTCAATCGCCTTCAGGAATTAGAAGATCATCTGGAATTTGTCATGGTCATTACCCACAACCCTGGCGTGAGTGACTTCTTAAACCTGGTTGTGGCATCAACACAAAAACCTGTTGGTGTCCCAAAAATGTTCCCAACATCTGGTGTTGCTGTTTTTGATGGGAACTTTAAAAAATGGAAAGAAGCTGCGCCGGCGCGGTTCCAATTGCAAGCCTTCTTAAAGCCTGAGGAATGAATTAGGGACCAGGAATCAGGAGCCAAGATAGCAGCCATGAATACGCTTGGGGTATTTTCCTGTATTATCCTGGTCCCTGGACAGGACGTCCCGTACAAGCCCTAGGGTAAGCTGGCGATGCAGGGAGAGGGTTTGTCGGTTCAGGATCTCTACCAGCAGGCGGACGCTTTCAAAAGACCTTTCAACACGGCGCAAGATATAATCTGCAACTTCAGGCGACAGGGCCATGCCAAGTTCGGAACAAAGCTTAAAAAGGACAGCCCGTAAAGCATCCTCGTCAGGCGCGTTAACAGCGATACTTAAGATCGTTGCCAGGCGGGACCGCAAATCAGGAAGCTTAACTTCCCATTGGGTTGGGGGCTGAAGGCTGCAAATGAGCAGGTCAGCGCCGTTTTCTTTAACCAGGTTATAGAAATGGAACAACCAGCTTTCATGAGGCCCTTCTTTCTGGAAAGGCGCATCCGCATCATCTAATACAAAAGCTTGACTGTTTTGGATGGCCTCATGAGGGGTCAGGTTTATGATGTCTTTTGGTGTTAGGAAGCGCGCCCCTGTTCTTTCTTGCCAGATGTGGGCAAGGTGTGTTTTCCCACAGCCAGCGTCACCATAAATTGCACTCATTTTCATCGGCCAGTCAGGCCAACGCTGGATCCACTGTGCCGCTTCCCAATTGCAGGGGCTTTCCACAAAATCTGCTTTGGAATAGCTGGGCTTGACGCTTAAGTTCAGGAGTAATTGCCGGGCGTGCGTCATAGAGGCTGTATGGCTCCCCTGGAAGGCTTCTGCGGAGTTCTTTGATTGATCTTCTGGCGATAGAAGGGTGTTTCAACATACCAATTGAGCAGAATACGGGCGATAACCCCCAAGGCTGCGGTGAGAGGCAAGGCGAGCAAAATGCCCATAAATCCGAACCATGTTCCCGCAGCTAACAAGGCAAAGATGATCCATACAGGATGAAGGCCGACCTTTTGCCCGATAAAACGAGGAATCAGGACGTTGCCCTCAATCAAGCTGATTGCCACAAAAACAAGGGTGACAGAGCCGATGGATGACCAATCCGTGAATCCTGCAAAGCTGATGCCAAGGCTGGTCATATACCCAACAAGCATGCCGATATAGGGAACGAAAGACATAAAGCCTGTTAAAATACCGACAATAACGCCTTGTTTAAGGCCGACAGCCCACAAACTGATTGAATACAAAACCATCAGGATCAAGCAGATGATCGCTTGCCCCTTTGCATAGGATGACAATGTACGATGCACCGTTGCTGTATGGTTACGAATTTGGGGAGCCCACTTTGCAGGGAGGAGGTTATTAACCCTGGATATGATGCGCGGCCAATCTTTGAGAAGATAAAAGGTAATAACAGGCGTTAAAATAACCAAGGATAAGAGATTGGCTAAAGCCATGCCGTTGCTCAATAAATTCGTCAGGATACGTACTGACCAGGTTAGGATATCGCCCAAATGGCTGATGACTTGCGTTTTGAGTTCAGCCGCGCTGGGTGTGCCGTAATTCTGGGAAACGCTCTCCAGCGTTGGGGCGATGCTCTGGAAGAGGCGTTCAATAAGCCGGGGAATTGTGCTGGCGAGCAGGAACAGTTGTTGCTGAAGGTAAGGGAGCGCGACGAACATCAAGGTTATCAGGATGATGATAAGGGACAGGACGAGAAAAGCGCTGGCAAGGCCACGTGACAAGCGCTGGTTGGAAAGCCAGGTTGCCGGGGAGTTTAAGGCATAGGCCCCAATGAATCCAGTGAGAAAGGGCATCAGCATGGATCCCAGGCTATACAATATCCCCGCCAGAGCGATAAGGCCCAGAAGTGTAACCAAAAACCAGTTTGCGCGGTACTGTTCCGCCATATCCTTGCCCCTTAAGATTTGCTATTGGTTGCGAAAAGCTTTAAAAGCCATCCGTGCGTAGGCAATACCTGATAAAACCGTTGTTAAGGCCACGCTATAAAGGCAGGATACCATGACAATGCCCTTGATGCTAGATGGCGGGATGGAGGAAAGAGGAACCTCGTGAGCTAGTATCAGGCCGATAAAAAGCATTTGGAGGGTTGTGCTGAGTTTTCCAATAAATTGGGGGGCTAGAGGTATCTTAACTTTCTGAAATAAAATAATTCCCCCGCTGATGGTCAGGATAAGAACATCACGCGTCAAGACAAAAATTGTGAGCCACACAGGGATAAATTCCCATAAAGCGAGCGCCAGGTAGAGGGACATGAGGAGGAATTTGTCGGCAAGGGGATCGAGTATTTGCCCAAGTTTTGAGGTAACCTGCCATTGCCGTGCGAGATAGCCGTCAAGCCAATCCGTTAAACAGACCGTGAAAAAAACCAGGAAGGCGGTGGTGAATACGCCTTGTGCAATCAGCCAGAGAATTAAGGGAGTTCCGAGCAGACGCAAAATTGTGAGAATATTGGGAATAGACTTGTAAAATGCAGAAACGCCAGCAGGGGAGGTGCCTAAGGAGGCTATTTGATGTTGGGCTATTTTCCCTCGGGTTGCTTTCTCCAAGGTTGCCTCCCCGTGGCGTTTCTTCATATAAAATCCTTAGCCAACAATTTCGAGGTCACTAAAGAAAAATTTGATTTCCAGGGCAGCCGTTTCTAGGGAATCTGACCCATGAACGGAGTTGGCTTCAATAGATTCAGCAAATTCTTTACGGATGGTGCCTGGATTCGCATTGGCCGGGTTCGTTGCGCCCATGAGATCGCGGTAGGCAACGACAGCATTTTCGCCTTCTAAAACTTGTACAACAACCGGGCCTGAGGTCATGAATGCGCACAAGTCGTTGAAAAATGAGCGTGTTGCATGGACGCCATAAAATGCCTCTGCCTGGGGAAGGGTTAACCATAAGCGTTTCTGCGCAATAATGCGTAAAGATGCCGCCTCAATTTTTTCGTTAATTTTTCCCGTCAGGTTGCGCCGGGTGACATCCGGTTTAAGGATTGAAAAAGTTCTCTCTAATACCATTGAATGATGTATCCTTTTAAATTTTAAAACAAGGTCGTTAAACTATATACCCAAAGAGACCTACATTGATAGGCGAAATGAAGCTGAAAAGCAATAATAACATCGTGCTTTTTAAAAATTTAACAGATGGAAAAGGATCGGATGAGTCCTGGAAATAAAAAAACTGTCCCGTAAATGCTTACGGGACAGTCCTTTGAGATGTTTACCCTTAAGCCTGAGTCCGACACTTTTTGGTAACGTTAAGGCTCTAATCCGTTCAAAAAATATTGGGCTGACCTTAGGGGGCTATAAAAATTAACATATTCATTTCTTCTTCGATTTATGAGCCATCTGCGGCGTTATTTTTGCGCTTCCGCTACGCGCGTAGCTTAGGCTATGCTTGCGTTCCGGTTCTCAAAATAACTGGCACCTGACTCATAAACCCTTGAATAAATGTACAGTTTATTATTTATAGCCCCCTTAGAGTTTAAATTGTTGTGCCTTAGCCAGAAACGCACCAAAAAAAGATGTCTTGCTTTTTGTTTTACTGGGTAAAATTTTTGTTACCTTTTAACTTAAGAGTCGAAGAAATTGGGAGAAATAAGTAGTGTGTTCGCATAGAACAGGCTTTACTGTAAAATTTTAAGTAAATTATATTTATTCGTATAAGCATAAATTTTATAATACGCTTTCTATATGCAAGTTGATCTGCTAATTATTTAATTTAATATTAACTACCGTCTCGCTCACTTAATATCTTGTGGAGAGAAGCCATGAAACTTTATAATAAATTTTTTCTTCTCTTAATGGTGAACGTAGCGCTATCTAGCCATATCGTTTGGGGAATGGAAGGCCCCCAACGTCAAGAACCGCCGTTTTATTTTTCTTCTAACCAGCAAATATCTCTATACACCCGATATATTGATTCATTAAGTGAGCGAGTTTTTCCTGATAAGCCCCAGCTACAGGATGCTATTAAAAGGGCGGAATGGGATCATCTTATCCAATTCCCGGATGGTGGTTCTGTAGATGTGCGCATTAAGGCAGACTACCTCATTACGAGAGTAGACACCCTGACAAATCTATATGATAAATTAATTGCCATTGATGAAACCCAGACCCGCAGTTGTTACATTAAAACTGTCCAGCGGATAGAAGAATCTCTTGCTGAATTGGATTTATACCCCAGCCATCTTATCTCCTCGGATAAGGGGTTGTTGTATAGTAAGCTCGGTAAATCCCATAATAAGTTTATCACTTATCTACAATATACGCAGGAATCCATCCTATTAGTGCCAAAAGAAATTGCTACCTTTAAAAAAGCGTTACAATTCTTACCCAAGCAACCAGATTTCTTTTTAGAGATGATTGCCCAAGTCCACGCAGGATTAAGTTGTGCTTATTGTTTTCAAGCCAAGGTTCAAGACCTGGATGCAAACCTAGCACAAGCTCGTTATTGGCGAGATCAAATTAAGGGTTTCCCGGCTTTATACAATAGCGTTAATGCGGCGATTCAGCTAAGGGAAATGCAGAGTTATGGACATAAATCCAGGGGAGAACGGCATGCTCGGCTAAAACATCGAACAGGCCATACGGCCACCACAAACGTGGCTCCCATCCTTGGCCTTTTTAAAAAAGGAGTGGAGAGAGAGGTGCCAAGCGGGGCTAGACTTTTAGAACACCGCTCAAAGCTATTCAAGCTATTAAATAACAAAAATAGAAATCCTGGGCTTATAATTGCATCTGTTAAAGAAATTGAAGCCACAATTGGTGCCCATTTCAATCTTTCTCCTGAAAAAGACCTCAAAACCATTTATGAAAAATATAAGAATATGCTTCATGATGAAAGAGGGATTTTATTTCCCGACTCTATGTTAGCTTACATTACTGCTTTTGCAGAAAATAACGATAGAGAGAGAGCACAGCAACTAACGGACATATTGGTATCCCTTACCAGTGAGGGTAATGGTAGTTTATCGTCCAGGATTATTTATGCCGGGATAAAAAACCTGTCAGGGGACCCTACATTATGGCTGGCCTTAGAAAAAGAGCAAGAAGAGAAAGCCGCGCAACAAGCAAAAAAAAGGAAAGAAAAGAAGAAACGCCAAAAGCAACAGATATTTAATAAAATTAAGGCTGCGCAAGATGTGCAGAAACAGAGAAAAGTAAGCTTAGAAGCCGCAGCATTTAAGCCTCTAAAACAAAAAGAAAAGGTTGGAGCCGCAGCCGTAGACGATGTTACGGAAAAGTTTTTTGAACCTCAAAACCCTAACTACAAAGCCGAGAAGGGTGAGCGCCATGCAGCTGCACAAGCTGATCGAGTAAATGCGCAGCAATTGAATAAGGATGATGAAAAATGCCCGGAGGCCCCTCCTATCGCTCACGCAGAGAAAGCCATTGAAGTAAATGCGCAAGCAATCCCAAATCCAAATTTAAAGATTCAGGATTTTTACCCCTTGAAAGGACGACCTCGTAAGATAGACAGGGCCATTGAAGAAGGGGCTTGGGACTTTACCCGTGCAGAGATGGAAACTTATTTTGAAGCCCTTGGATGTAAAAACAAAAGTGGAAAAGGCAGCCATGGCAAATCATCGTTACCTAAGTCCGTCCATGTTATGTGTGGGGAAGAACTCATCACTATTTTCAATGAATTTGGTGGAGCATTGACATTACCGGAGTGGGAAGACGCTGTACCCTATTACCTAAGGGGACAAATATTGTTAGCCCGCCAGAAATTAATATTCATAGCATTCAAAGCCAGCCAGTTGGCCTAACCCATTTTCTGTCGAAGTTGAGACGGATGGAAAAGGATCGGATGAGTCCTGGAAATAAAAAACTGTCCCGTAAATGCTTACGGGACAGTCCTTTGAGATGTTTACCCTTAAGGAATAAATTTCACCTGGCTTATATGGTCAAAGGTGATCACAGCGCCATTAATGCTGCTGGTGATCGTTCCGTCCAGCGTATGGCTGCCCAAAGCTGTCCAGCTGCCTGTTGTAGCGTTATGGACTCCAAAGTCGGGATCATTAACGGTTATCGTCCATGAGCTTTGGATACCCTTCAGCCCAATGACGTTATCTGTGGAACTTATATTCCCGTGAACAACGTCTGTACCGCCGCTGATGAACTGGAACCCTGTGGTGACGGACTGGTTTGCAAGAGCAATCGGGACGGTTGTATTGCCTTGAAAGCCCTGGCTTCCCAAAGGATACTTAAAGTCATTGAAGACGAAGAGGTTATCTCCGCCAACGCCTCCGTAGTACGTGTCGTTCCCGAAGCCATCAAAGAACGTATTTTGAGAGTTGTGGCCGCCTGTAATTGTTACATGGTTGCCCCATTCAGCGTAGAATGTGTTATTTGAGGCATCCCCACCGATGATCACAGCATTTCCGCCCCCTGCGTAAATGAGGTTGGTTGAGTTGTCGCCGCCAACGATGGTTGCGTCTCCGCCACCACCATAGATTGTGTTGGTTGAGCAGTCACCGCCGAAGAGGTGGTTGGCTGCAGGACCGCCATAAATGGTGTTGATAGAGCTATCACCACCATGGACAACATCATGCCCTGTTTCCGTATAAATCAGATTTGTTGCATGATTGCCGCCGGTGATCTCACTGTCTCCAGTGCCGCCATAAATCGTGTTGGTTGAGTTGTCGCCGCCAACAATCTTGTTTTCGCCGCCCCCGCCCCAAATGTTATTTGTGGCATGCTGTCCGCCAAAGATCCACTGATCTCCTCCCCCACCATAGATGAAGTTGGTTGCCCCATTGTCACCTCCATGTATGGTGTTGGTTGCTTCGGTGCCGCCGACCATATAATTATGGGCGAGGCTGCCGTCTCCACCATACATGACATCATTTCCCTTGTAGTAGGCACGTATCTCATTGGTCGTGGCATTGTTCCCACCGATCAAGAGATCGTCGCCATCCCCTTGCAGAAGG
>JAJONN010000043.1 GCA_021323455.1 Alphaproteobacteria bacterium
CTCAACAGTATTTGTCTTGATGCTTTTACGTTTCCAACAAGTAGCGAGAAGACGCGGCAAAAGAAGCCCGGTCATGAACAAGAACGTGTTTAAAACGGGCGTTAGGGGAGGCAAGCTGCCCATAAGGATCATAAGGGGATGATAGAATAAATTGACTAAAACGGCACATCCCCATATGCTTGGAATTTTCTCTAGGGTTGCGTACCGCGCAATACCCTGGTCGCTGCGTAACCAGGAAAACAAACCGAAGCTGATGAAGGCAAAGACAAGGCAATGTTTTAAAATGAAAGACATTTGCAGGGTTTGTATATCTTTTCCCAAGAGTAGCCGTAAAGTAACGTACAAGCTTAAAAGCGCGACAAGCATATCTGAGGCGAAAATCAACCCTTCCATTTTGAGCTTTTGGAAGGTGAAATGCCGGGTTTTGATGAGCTTATGAATGATAAACTGTTTCATTGGTTTCCTTTTGACCCTTGAACATCATAATTGTCAAGCCAATGATCATCCAGAGGCCTGAGATCCACCAGTTTTGCCAAAATCCTAAACTAACCCAAACAACGAGAAAAGTCCCTGTAAATAACCCAGCGCCAATGGCCTTTTCAATAAGGCGTAAATGTGAGTGATAAATATGGAAGAGCGTCTGGTAAGTCAGGAGCGTTCCTAATATCATGCCGATGAAGCCGAGTTCCAGCCAGAGCTGCAGAATCGCATTATGGGGATGCATCGAAAAGCGTGCTGTCTGGTGTTGGTGTGTTTTGCCCTTTTCATCTATATATGACCAATCCCGCATGACGTGCGTGTTTTCGTGATAATGGGTTCCATCCATCCCAATGCCGCGCCATGGATGTTCAAAGATGCTTGTCGCCACGTCATGCCATATATATAGCCGATCAAGATAGCTTGGAGAGTGGATGTAGGCGTTATAGGTCGGAATATAGTCAGGCTTAAAAGCATGTAAGCTGATGAGCGGAAAACAAATCACAAAAAGAGGAATGAAAAGGCGCATTCCTCGCGAAGCAAGACGCGGAAGAAGGAATGTTCCTGAAAAAACGCAGAAGCCCAGGAACAAGCCAATAAAGGAAGTATCGCAGTCAATTTGTAACAATGTCCAAAAAACCGAAAAAAGCAAACAAATCCCTAAGCTTAAGCGCAACCTTAAAGAGTAAGGCCGTTGAAGGATCCAAAGAAGGGTTGGCCAGCTTGCCAAGGAAATGAGCAAAGACCCTTGGGCAAAAGCTTTTGCTGAACTTTTTTTCCAAAAAGTCTGCCAGAGGTGCCCAGACCAGACATCGATCAAAAGAAAGAAGATGCCCAGCAATAATCCACCGATTAAGGCGTGAATGAAGGACTTTTGGATCGCTTTTGGTAAGCTTAAGGTGAGACGGCACCAATAAAGCCCTAAAACGACCAAGCCTAATATCTTGAGTCCCATGACTAAGGAAGAAAGGGGGTGCGTTGACCATACAGCAGTTACAAGGCCCCATAAAGGAATGAGGAGAAGGAGGCTGGTTAAGGGCTTGGGTAAATCGGCGAGAGGCTGCTTTCGACTATAATATAATCCCGTCAATCCTGCGATGATGATTTCCCAAACAACCCCGTGAGGCGCCATAACCGAGAGGGGGATAAATAAAAAAATAATACCCGTTAAAAGCCGGCGCGCACAGGAAGACAGGACAACAGGTGTCATCCCTCTCCTCCCATTTGTAAAATCAGGTTCCAGGCTGTTTCATCAATTGGCATAACGGATAAACGGGATTGGCGAACAAGGGCTAAATGTGTCAGACGCGGCTCTAGCTTAATGTCGTCCAGACTTACAGGCTTTTTTAAAGGCTTTACAGCCGCCACTTCAACCATACCAAAACGCCCTGTTTCATCGGAAGGGTCCGGATGGTAGGTACGGGTTACTTCCACAATGCCAACAATTTGGCGGTCTCTCACGGAGTGATAAAAGAAGCACATGTCCCCTGTTTGCATGGCTTTCAGGTTATTGGCTGCCTGATAGTTGCGGACCCCATCCCAACATGTTGTTTTTTTTGTGACCTGGTCCGTCCAAGACCAAGTGGAAGGTTCTGTTTTTATTAGCCAATAGGGCACGGGAACTCCCACTCTGATTGACGGGACAAGATAACCTCAATCGCTTGGTCAATCGGGACATGTTCATAGAGGACGGTATAAACGGCCTGGCATAAGGGCATAGAGACGGATAAAGTTTGGCAGAGCTTGTGAACAGCAGCAGCCGTCGGGACCCCTTCAGCAATAAAAGAAGACCCCTCCAAGACTTTTTCCACGCTGTTTTTTTGCTGTCCCAAGGCGACTCCAAGGCGCATGTTCCGGGATTGTTCACTCGAGCAGGTCAACGTCACGTCACCGATGCCGGCAAGGCCCAAGAACGTATCGCCTTTTCCCCCAAGAGAAAGGCCCAGGCGGCGCATTTCTGCCAAGCCACGGGTCATGAGAGCTGCTGCGGCATTGTTTCCAAAGCCTTTCCCCCGCACGATCCCGCAAGCAATAGCCAGGACATTCTTCACGGCCCCGGAAATTTGAACCCCTATGGGATCATCATGAACATAACATCGAAACCGGGTATGGCGGAGGCTTGACGCCACAAACCTGGCGATTTCTTCTTGATTTGAAGCGATGGTTACGGCTGTGGGCAGGTTACGGGCGACCTCGTCTGCAAAAGAAGGCCCGGAAAGGATAGCGACAGGGTTGGGCAAGACCTCCCGGCTGACTTCTGATAATAACTGAGGTTCCTTTTCCTGACTTCCTCTGGCAATCCCTTTCGCGCAAATCACCCATGGGGCTGTTGAGGGAAGATAGTCCCGAACGGTTTTGGTAATGTCTCGAAGGGACTGCGCTGGCGTTACCTGAAAGACAATATCAGCGTCCTTCAAGGCTGTTAAATCACTTGAAATCACGAGTTCAGGCGGGAGAGCTATACCTGGGAGGTAAACGCGGTTTTCCCTTGATTGATGGAGGATGCTCGCTTGTTCCGGCTGGCGGGTTAAGAGGGTAACCCGTTGCTTCCCCACCCGACAGGCTGTTAAAGCGAGGGCTGTTCCCCAGGAGCCAGCGCCGATAATGCAGATTTTCTTCATAATGAAACAATTTATACTATCTTCAAGCGCTTTGTGCCAGCATTAATAGCTTTCTCGCAGCTTGAAGAGTGATATAAATTTACCAATTACTTGAGGTTTCTAGTTTTTCTTCTGACTTAAAAACGAGAGGATTTTCAGTTACAAAAAACCAATTATAACACGCCCGGATTGAAAGGTTTTTGTTGCTTTTAATCATTGCTCCCTAAGCCTTGTGGGCTGTATCTGTCGTTGTGGTGCCTCCTACACATCAATCACGATCCAAAAAAGCCCAAAAGCCTCTCTCTTCTTTCTTCAAACGCGGCCTTAGATTTAACCTCCAGCTGGCTAACATACCTAAACTTTTGGCTTATTTGGGAATTATCAGGCCGCAAGAGGTAACCTTATGACTCTAATGTCCAAAGATCGTTATCTTTTTTACAGCGTCTAGCCTTCACAACCAGCGATATAGCCTTGGCATTTTTGCCTTTCTCTAACGCCTCTACAATCCTGTTGTCGATTCCCATTAAAAAACTCTCAACGTTCCAGTCTAATGGTGATACTTTACAAAGGTACCGGGCGCCTTTCTTCCAATTACTTTCATCTTCAGCGTCATGCGGTGTTGTCAATAATAAAGCCATTCCATAAGACCCTAAATCCAGGTAATGGCTCTTGTTAGAGTCTATACCAGCACGCTCATAAAGCTGGCATGCTCTCTCATACTGGCCTGATCTCAGTTCACTATTCGCCATTAGTGTGAGTGTATAAGGGCTACAGCCCCCTTTTTGATCAGCAAACTCGTTGCGGAGTTTCACTTTTTTTGGGAAGAACTGAGCTGTTGATAGGGAAAGGGCTTTTACTTGGAGCTCTCCTTCCTTTTGATGATTATCCAACCTCTCAGCTGCCCCTGCAGAGGTCATAACGCATATAGATGCTACGGTTATAATATTTTGAATCATGACAATAATCCTCTCTTTAATGTTTCAAACAATACATTATGGAACCCTCTTGATAGATGATATAATGTTATTTTAGAAAAAAGACTCGCGCCACTTTATCTGAATCAAAGAGAACTGCCCACTCCATACAGGCGTATGCAATAGAAGGTTGCATTTTGTCAAGTAAATTTATATGGTAATATCTAAAAATCAGAATTTTAATGATTAAGAAAAACGAATTTTTCGATTAATAAGAAAATAAAAAAACTGAATCAAAAAAATCAAAAGATCAATTATCTGAAAAAAGATAATTATATAACTATATGAGACAGATTAATATTTTTAAATGTAAAGTTAGTAAATTATTTTGATCCATTACCCTCTTGTTTCCATAGGAGCTTGCGCCGCTTTAAGGGGAAGCTGTTGACGGCCAGATCATGGAAAAAGGAACAGCCCAAAGGTCGTCCCCAAAAGAAATAGCAGCATCCCCTGTATACAAAACGATTCCCACAAACGGGTTTTTCTTGGCAAGGTTATCCCTAAACCACAAGAGATGTTTAAAATCATTTTTTGTCACAACGGATGCTGATTTGACCTCTATGCCAAGCAATGAGCCGTCTTCCCGTTCAACGATTAAATCAATTTCCCGTTGCTTACGGTCCCGATAGTGGAATATCTCATAAAGACCACTGTGAATTTCGACTTGTGTGGATATCTCATGAAAGGCAAAGGTTTCGATCAACTTCCCCAAAGGGTCTGGCTGATACCGTATCTGTTCCAGATTCCAGGACAATAAGGAGAACATTAATCCGCTATCTGCCATAAATATTTTTGGTTTTTTGCCGACACGTTCATAATCGGTTTTTCTCCAGGCAGGAATGCGCTCTACCAGGTACAAACTTTCCAATGCATTGATGTAAGATTCCAGCGTTTGCCGACGCAAAGACAAACCTGAACAAATCGCCTCTATACCCATATTACTTACTTGACCAGGCCGCCAGGATTCCGACTAACCGGTTCATCACGTCATGTTTTTGGATATGGGCGATATCTTTTAAGTCCCTCTCTAATAGGGCCTCCACGTAATCCTGATGCCATTTCTTTCGGTCACGTCCGTGCAGTTGAATGGCTTCAGGAAAGCCACCCCCCGCAGCCATTTGAATTATGTCTTGCTGGGTTGTTGGCTTATAGGCATAGTGAAAGTCCTGGTTAAAAGCATGCTCCAAAAAAATGGGCTGGCTTCCCTGTATCTCCCCTTGTGATAATGTCTTGAGGCGGATCTTTGTTATCCTGCCGGCGAGCGATTCCTGAACGCTTGGGAGTGATTGAATATTGGCGGATTCCGTTAACAGGTATTGTCCGGGCCTTTTATCCTCATCCACGCTCTTCTTTATGGCGACAAGGAGAGAAGGAACCCGTTGTATTTCGTCTATAATAGAGACAAGTTGTTTGGCTAACGTTGTCTTCCCACACTGCCTTGGGCCATTGAGAAGCGCCACACGGCGCGTTTTCAAGGCGTTCTTTATGGTTTCTGATTGCCATCTTTGATAAAAAACCATGCTTTGATTTTCCGCATTTTTACGGCCATTATACCCGCGTTTTTACCATTTGTAGTGCCGCGTTTTTTATACTGATGCGTCCGCGTTTTTTACAATTGGCGGTGCGTAACGCCTTTCCCTGAAAATAGAGCTGAATGTTCTTGGTAATGCGGTTTTGTTATGGGATTATAATGGGCGATGGCCTCAGCTCAATGATCTTACGGGTTGGAAAAAAGACAGTAAAAAAAGGATCATAAGAACAGACGCTCATCTCTTTGGTTTAAGCAATTCAAGGGAGTTTACACATGCGCTTAACAACGACGGAACAGGATGTTATTCGTCATTCTTTCCGCCAATGCTTTGGCGGAGAAGATCACTTGTGGCTTTTTGGTTCTCGGGTCAATGATCACAAGCGGGGAGGTGATATTGATCTCTATGTAGAAACCAATTTGGACACTAACCAGGCGATGAAAAGCAAATTTTCTTTTTTAAGGGATGTGAAAGATCAAATTGGCGATCAAAGGATCGATATTGTCCTTAATATTTTGGCGATTGGCTCATCTCAACCCATTTGTAAGATTGCTAGAGAAGAAGGAATACAGCTTGTATGACAGATAATATAACCCTTTTTTTGGATAGTCTTTTTAAAGTAGCAAAAATTCATGCTGACCGGCTCTCCACTTCCGTACAACACCTCCAGCCAAAAATGCCTTTATCCTTCCAAGATGTTGAAGCTTTTACTTTTGATGAGATGCTTTTATGGGAAATGTTCGTCAATCGCTTTTCCAAATTGCAAGATTTAATGGGGGCAAAAATATTTAAAGCCGTTATTGATTATGCCGGCGAGTCAACGGATTCAACAACCCTTATTGACCGGATTAATATATTGGAAAAATTAGGAATTATTGACGATTCTGCTGTATGGAAAGACTTGCGGGAAATGCGCAATCACCTGGCCCATGAATATCCAGATGCTCCAGAGACTGTTGCGAATTACTTAAACCAAGCCTTTAGCATGACATGTGTTCTGATGGAAACCCTGAACAGGCTTGAAGCATTCGTTGAGACTTTACGAATAAAGAATAAGATGGCCCAGAAACTGTAGGTCCAACCTTAGTTTTCAATACCAACCCCCGCAGCTATGGTGGCATTACCAAGAAGCACCACCCAGCGCCATGCGCATCGGATGCTCCTTAAATAAGCGCAAGCAGTGAATAGAAAGATACACTTAAGTATAAATCCGTGAATCTTGGAGATCAGAAGCGCTATTCATCTGAACAAGCGAAGTTAAGATAAATTTAATACTTCTTATCCATAATGGTTTATTAAAGGAACAAGAGAGTAGGCTATCTCTCATTCCTCCATTATTGAGAATGCAGATTTTTTCTCAGAGAGAGAACCAATTTGAGGTTAATTAATCGTGAAGTATTTTGTGAAGTTCGTTCCCTATAACGAAAATACCTTATCAACTATAATCAATAAAACAATCAGATTTTCAACGGTTTATGAGTTTAATGATTTTAATGAGTTTGCTTATTATGGAACTGATTGTAATGGGCATGAAAAAACATTTTGGGAAATATTTGAAGAAAAATTTAACGATAATGATTTTAGATGCCGTCTTTTAAAAAATGCCTCTGAAGCAGGCCATTACAACGCAGAATATATTAACAATTTTAAAAATAGGTTGAGTACTCATATCAAGGATAACTCGACTCTTTCCTTAAAAGAAGATTATCCATTTATTATTGAAAATACGTTGTATTCTTCTATAGGGATATTTTGTGTATCTTCGCTAGATGTTTTTTGTGATGATTCAGCTCAACTCATGTTTGCCCATTATGGCGGTAGGCTCAAGGGGCTGGCACTCATCTACGAAATAAATCGATCACTTGGTCGAGTGGAATATGATAAAGATAGAGTTAGTGGGGGTTGCCCTTTTATTTGGTTAAAAGGCGATTATTCAGATATGCAAAATTTCTTAAAAAAATCAAAAAAATGGGAATATGAGAAAGAATGGAGGATATTTAACACTCCGGGAAACCAGAAAGCAGAGGATTACGAGATTACACTAAGGGCTATATTATATACAGTGCGATTTTCCAATAATAACATCATCACCTTAAACAATATCAACGAAATTTTTTACAAAAAAGACTTAATTATCAATGGAGTACGCCCAAACCATCATATCTCTGAACGTAAATTCCTCATTGATGGTGGAAATTTAGACGGTCATTGTGTTCTAAGTTTGTTTTTAAGACAATGAAACACCAGGATTTTTCCCATGCAAAGGCCAACGGGGACGGGGGATAAAGTCTAGGCTGTCCTTTTGGCCGAGCCTTAATTTTTCAATGCCAACCCAGGCAATCATGGCAGCGTTATCCGTACATAATTCCAGGGGTGGCGCTACAAAAATGAACCCATGGGCGTTGCACAAGGAGGATAAGCGCAACCGTAAAGCCGCATTGGCAGCAACGCCGCCAGCGACAACAAAATGCCGAACGGGCGCGTCGGTCATCTGGAACGCTTTTAAGGCGCGGTCCTCCAGACAGTCTGCAACCGCTTCCTGAAAACTGGCCGCGAGGTCCGCTTTATCTTGAGAAGATAAAGGGGTGTGTTTTTCGGCAACCAGGCGAACAGCTGTTTTCAGTCCAGAGAAAGAGAGGTCGCATCCTGCTCGCCCTTTTAAAGGGCGTGGCAAGGTAAAACGCTTGCCATTTCCCGATTGCGCCAACTTTTCAAGGGCAGGCCCGCCGGGATAGCTTAAGCCAAAAATACGAGCGACTTTGTCGAAAGCTTCTCCCACCGCATCATCAACCGTTGATCCTAACAACCGGTATTGCCCCACGCCGGTAACTTCTAAAAATTGGCAATGGCCTCCAGAAATCAGGAGCAACAAAAAAGGAAATGGCAAATCATGGGTCAAACGGCCTGTCAGGGCATGGCCTTCCAGGTGGTTAACGGCGATGAAGGGAAGGTTTTTGGCGGCGGCAATCGCCTTGGCGGTCATAACGCCCACAAGGACGCCGCCGATTAAGCCAGGGCCTGCGGTTACGGCAATACCATTCAGGTCATCCAGCGTTACCTGTGCGTCTCGAAGGGCTTGCTCAATAAGAGGGTGAAGGGAGTCTAGATGGGCGCGGGCTGCTTTTTCAGGAACCACCCCTCCATACGGTTGATGCCCAGGAATTTGAGATACCAAAACATTGGACAAAACCGTCCGGTCATCCCGAACAATTGCCGCGGCTGTCTCATCACAACTCGTTTCAATGCCCAAAATGATCATAGCTATTCCTAGGGACTAATTTTTTGCGGCACGTTCCGCCCGCTTGCGGTCATTCGGATCCAAAACGGCTTTGCGCAAGCGAATGTTCTTCGGCGTGACCTCGACGCGCTCATCATCCTGGATATAAGCAATGGCTTGTTCCAATGTCATGATTTTGGGAGGAGTCAGGCGGATAGCCTCATCCTTGCCGGAGGCCCGGATATTGGTGAGCTGCTTACCTTTTAATGGGTTCACTTCCAAATCATTGTCACGGCTATTTTCGCCAATGATCATGCCTTGGTAAACTTGCGTTCCAGGCTCCAGGAACAGAATGCCTTGAGACCGCGGGAAGGCGTTAAAAAGATAATGCGGGTTTTTCCACCGCCTGAGGGGCGCATATCCTGCATTTCAGATTTGCGGGCATTCATGCTTTCGACAACCGTACCAACAAATTCATCATCAACGTCAATCTGTACTTCTTCGATCGGTTCCAGGCGGTTTCCATCTTTATCTGTTTGAAACAGAACGCGGGGGCGGCTGATGGAGAGTTCAAATCCTTCCCGGCGCATGGTTTCAATAATAACGCCAAGCTGTAATTCTCCTCGCCCTGCAACCTCAAAAGCATCTTTGTCTTCCGTTTCTATGACCCGAATCGCAACATTGCCTTCCGCTTCTCGCGCCAACCGGTCCCGTAACATACGGGAAGTTAACTTTGACCCTTCCCGTCCCGCAAGGGGCGAATCATTAATGGAAAACGTCATGGCGAGGGTTGGCGGGTCAATGGGTTGACCCGGCAAGGCTTCGGTAAGTTCGGGAGCGGCAACCGTTTCAGCAACTGTGGCTTTTTCAAGGCCAGCTAAAGCAATGATGTCACCGGCTTCTGCTTGGTCGATCGCGATCCGTTCCAAACCCCGGAAGGCCAAAAGTTTATTGATGCGCCCTGTTTCAACAATTTGTCCTTCCCGGTTCAAGACGCGGACAGGCATGTTGAGCTTTGCTGTTCCTGAATGGATGCGACCTGTCAGGACGCGCCCAAGGTAAGGGTCGTATTCACGTGTTGTAATGAGCATGGCAAAAGGCGCATTCTCTACAGTTTTTGGGGCGTGAACGTGATTGATGATGAGATCAAATAGGCAAGCAATATCGACGCGGTCTTCGGACAAATCGCGCACGGCCCAGCCTCCCCGGCCAGAAGCATAGGCGATAGGAAAATCAAGCTGGTCATCGTTGGCATCCAACGCCATAAACAAGTCAAAAATTTCCTCAAGGACTTCCTCGGGCCGAGCATCGTGGCGGTCAATTTTGTTGATGACCACAATAGGGCGCAAGCCGAGTTTCAAGGCTTTGCCCAAAACAAATTTTGTCTGGGGCATGGGCCCTTCCGCCGCATCCACAAGGACGACAACGCCATCAACCATGGAAAGGATGCGCTCTACTTCTCCTCCAAAATCAGCGTGGCCAGGGGTATCAACAATGTTGATACGAACATCATTCCACATCAGGGAGGTACATTTCGCCAGGATTGTGATGCCGCGTTCGCGCTCCAGGTCGTTGGAGTCCATGGCGCGCTCTGCTACGGTCTGGTTGGTGCGAAATGTACCGCTTTGCTTCAGCATCGTATCCACAAGGGTTGTTTTTCCATGGTCAACGTGGGCGATAATGGCAATATTGCGAATTTGGGTCATGTGGGTAAGCATCCTGAAATAAAATGAAAAAATCTTCTTGCTCTATATATGGTTAACTCCAAGGCTAAATACAACCTTTTTGTCGCTTTTTGTTTTTTCGACATTTTTGAGGAAGGTCGCGCCAGCCCACAGATTATCAAGCCAAAAATTCCTTTTTTATTACCAATAACAATCAAAGGCTTACGTTGGTTTTTATCTTATGGGCAATCAGAAAATTTGACAAATCCTATGGGCATCGCTTATAAGACTCCCAATGATAACGCATTCTTTAATAAAGGAAATTTATGATGAGGTTCATGACCATTTTAAAGAAATTGAAAGCAATCTACAGATGGACTCTGAACAGGAACAAATGGCCTGTTGTTTTGCAGATGGGAGAACAGCCAGCAAGCAATAGAAGCCTGTTTGAAGGACAACGCCTTCCTCGTCAATCTTTCTCAAAGGTTAGGCACGTTCTGGATAGGGCGAAGCAGAAATGCGGCGGCTTTAGGGATGCGGGAGCGAGAAAGCTTGACCCTGAGTTAGAACACCCGCCGCCGTTAGCACATGCTGAATGCCTCTGAAGAACCGTGACCCCAAAAAGGCCCCTATTCTCGTCCGTACCAGCCACCGCAACTCCCCTGTAAACCATAGGGGGGAAGTGGCACCGGATCGGGTTTCCCGACTCCCCTGTAGACCACGGGAGGGAAGGAGAATCTGACCGGTATCTGCGGCTCCTCTGTAAACCATAGAGGGCAAGCAGTATCCGAAAGGATTGTTAAAGTTACCCAGTGCCTTCGACACCATCGAAGGAACTAATAGAGAGCAATTTCCTGAAACCAGTCAGGAACTCTCTTCCCTCCACCAGCAAAGATAGCTGGAATGGAGGCACCTCCACAGGCAATGATTGCCGGCAAAACCCGAGGGGGAACTGTGGTGAGGCATTTCCTGGTCCTGTCAGGGAATTTCTCGTTCCCCCGAGCAATAGAGTGCCGGAATGGAGGTACCGCCACCGACAACCACGGTCGGATGGGGGAGGCTGGTGCGGACGAGAATAGGGGCCGATGGGGTTAAAAAATGGTTCAAGGGTTCAGAAAAACAAACCAAAGATCCTATGACGAGATGACAAAAACCTCAATGCCCGTCCTTAAAAATCGACCAATTTACCTTGCAGATTTAATATGATATATTAAAAGTGTGAGGTAAATAGGAAAACTAAGGTCGCCATGTGGTATGATCGTCACTTGCAAAATAGACTTCTGGGTATGGCAAGAAACTTTAAAATTGTCATGATTGTTGGCGCGCGCCAGGTTGGAAAATCC
>JAJONN010000102.1 GCA_021323455.1 Alphaproteobacteria bacterium
GTATCATGAAGCAAAGCCGTCACAATGGAATAACAGTCCAAGTGTAAATCAACTAACAGGGAAGCAACTTCTAAGGGGTGAGTAAAATAAGGGTCGCCAGATGCCCGCATTTGCGAACCATGGGCTTTCATTGAGAATACATAGGCGCGGTTCAGGAGCTCCTCATCCGCATTGGGATCATAAGATTTTAGGCGTTCAACCAATTCAAATTGACGAATCATGGTATGCCTTTACCAATGGCCAAGATTGAAGGGGTCAGAGGTAAAGGTTGAGAGTCAAAATTGTACTTTACTGATTCTTGCGCCCTAATATCTTAATTTAAATATCTGTATCGTCCTGAACATCCAGATGGGTTGCGGCTTCAGCTTCTTCCATTTGAGCAGCCAAAATATCATCTTCCTCTAAATCATCATCTCTATCAGAAAGCCGTTCCAGGACGTCACCTGCGGCAGTATCCCGGTCCGCCTGCAAGGCTTCTTCCAGATCACCATCAAGGTCCTCTGTTTCATCTCGAAAAGCGTGCCGTTGCATGCTTTTAATTAAACTCTCCTTCAAAACTGGCAAGGAAATTGTTTGTTCTGCAATTTCTCTCAAGCCCACCACAGGGTTTTTATCCTTATCCCGGTCTACCGTTAAATGTGATCCTGCAGAAATTTCCCTAGCCCTTCGGGCCGCCAACAAAACCAGCTCAAATCGGTTGGGTACAATTTCAACACAGTCTTCTACAGTAACGCGGGCCATTCGAGGGGTTCTCCTTTACCAGAAAAACGAGAAAAAAGTTGCTTAACCTTAAGTTTTACCCTTTTTCCTTTCAAGATGCAACATAAATGCTCAATGCTTTAGAGGTTTTTTTGAGAGCCTCAATTTTATCAACGCCTTATTAATTGATACAATGCTAACCTGAGAATCAACATACCAGAAGTGCAGTGCCAACCTTGTTAAAAAACAACTTATGGCTGGAGAAAATAATGTCGAGAAATACCCCTGACTCCTTTGGATCTATTACTAAAATTTTTCATTGGTTTATGGCCTTTTGTATTGTGGGTATGTTGACGGTCGGATGGGTTATGGGGAATGTGGAATCTTCCCCCACAAAAATGATGCTCTATGGCTTGCATAAATCAACAGGGGTTATCATCTTGCTCCTTGCCCTATTACGCCTGACATGGCGTCTTCTCAACCCGATTCCTCAACTCCCGAGTTCATTACATCCCTGGCATCACTATATTGCCAAATTAAGCCCCCTTGCTTTATATACCTTGCTATTCCTGATGCCGTTAAGCGGGTTTGCTCTCTCACAAGCTGCTGGATATCCAATTAAGGTTTATAACCTGTTTACCTTGCCAGCTATTTTGCCCAAAAATATTGACCTGTCCAAAACGGCCGTCCTGGTTCACAAATATGGCGCCTTTATCTTGATTGGCGTTTTAGCTTTACACGTCATTGCAGCCTTGTATCATCACTTTATTCTTAAAACGAATGTGTTACAAAGGATGCTCCCTTCCTGGTTCCAGCATTCTTGAGGAAACTTTTTAATGCTTGGCATCCCATCATTATTTAAATTTAAAAATCCTGGAGGCCCTCATCAGGAAGGTCCTGATGATGCCTGGCACCAGGCTGCCTTGAAGGATTGTGTTGATGGCTTTTGGGACTGGAACCTCACAAATGAGCAAATTTATTTTTCTCCCACGCTACGAGACCTTGTCGGCTATACAGATGAGGAGACAAGAGGCCATGGCTGGACCTGGTGGGCAGGACAAATTCACCCCGAAGACCGCGCGGAAATACATAAAAAAATAGAAGAAATCAACCATTCAAAGAATGAATTTATGTATTTTGAGGCAGTTCGCTTTTTATGTAAAAATGGAGAGTACGTCTGGCTTGAAAGCCACGCTAAAGTCTTACGGAATCCAAATGGTGAGATTATCCGCGTTGCAGGCGTTACGACTAACAGCACGCCTCAAAAATTTATTCACAACCAGCTTCGCGCGATCATTAACAAGCAAGAGAAAGAAGCAGAAGGCAAAATTAAATTCCTGTCTAACCTGAATCATGAATTCCGCTCCCCTTTAAGCGGCATCATCGGTATGACGGCTTTGCTGAAAGAAACAAATTTGTCAACAGAGCAGCTTCGTTACGCTGACAATATCACCAATTCAGCAGAAATGCTTCTGACGCTTGCCAATGATATTCTGGATGTATCTAAATTCAATTCAGGCAAGTTTGAATTTGAAAAACTCCGCTTCTCTCCTGCCCAGGTCTTAAAAAGTGCCTCAGACCTGATCCGACATAGCTTAATCAAAAAAAACCTTGCCTTTAATATCTATATCCATGAACGTATCCCTGAATTTTTAATAGGAGACCCAACACGACTTCAACAAATCTTGGTAAATTTATTAAGCAATGCAAGCAAATTTACTTCTCAAGGAAGCATCACCGTGCGCGTCCATGAAAAACCTTCCAATGACCTCCCTGTTTGAAGACTTTACCCAAGCCAATAGCTCCATTACCCGGATGTACGGAGGAACAGGCCTTGGCTTGTCTATCTGCAAGGAGTTAGTCCATTTGATGGGAGGGCAGATTGGGGTGAAAAGCGAACCTGGCAAGGGAAGTACATTCTGGTTTACGGTTCCTTTTGAAAAGGCAGATTCCATTTCGGCTATGGAAAGCCCCACTCACGT
>JAJONN010000044.1 GCA_021323455.1 Alphaproteobacteria bacterium
TAAAAGGTACGCCGGGGATAACAGGCTGATCTCCCCCAAGAGTCCACATCGACGGGGAGGTTTGGCACCTCGATGTCGGCTCATCACATCCTGGGGCTGAAGCAGGTCCCAAGGGTTCGGCTGTTCGCCGATTAAAGTGGTACGTGAGCTGGGTTCAGAACGTCGTGAGACAGTTCGGTCCCTATCTGCCGTGGGTGTTCGAGACTTGAGAGAACCTGTCCCTAGTACGAGAGGACCGGGATGGACGTACCTCTGGTGTATCGGTTGTAGCGCCAGCTGCATCGCCGAGTAGCTACAGTACGGACGAGATAACCGCTGAAAGCATCTAAGCGGGAAACTCTTCTCAAAACAAGGTCTCGCAAAGTAGAGCCGTGGTAGACCACCACGTTGATAGGCTGGATGTGGAAGCACAGTAATGTGTGAAGCTAACCAGTACTAATCGCTCGATTGGCTTTTTCTTGCCTCAGATGTCAGATACCAGGAATTTCAAAGATTCCCGATTCTGATGATTTTTTGAATGATAAGATTTATATTCGGTGATTTTAGCAAGGTAATTTAGGTCTTTAGTTGGCTTGGTGGTTATAGCGCATGGTAAACACTCGATCCCATCCCGAACTCGACCGTGAAAACATGTTGCGCCAATGATACTCCGTCTTAAGGCGTGGGAAAGTAGGGCGCTGCCAAGCTTACTAAATATCTAAGTTCCTTCAGTTAAAAATGTCTTTCTTTATAATGCTTTTCCTTTTATATTCCTTTAAAATCAAGGTCATGCATAGGTTCATTCATTCCGCTATACTCTTAAGTGCGTTCTAGGTGCGACCTACAATTAAGCTGCTTTCTCTGAGACGTTCCTTAGGCTGTCATCCCGGGTTCTAAGATTTTGTAACGTTTCGCTTACGCGAAAACTAACAAAATCTAAGACCCAGGATGACAGCTCTGGAGAGCAAAATTAATGAAACGACGTCGTTATTAAAGGTCAAAACTTATTCAGGTGTAACCACGTATATTTACAAGTGGGCATTCGGGTGTAATCGGGTGATAATGAGGATGAAAAGATGCGCATATAAATTACAACGAGTAAGCGGTCTGTCTTACGAAGACGACGTTATTTCAAATCCTTCTGGGTGAAAGATCAAATCTAATGAAATCGCGTTCGTAAAAATCTCTTTTTGGTGGCTAAAGAGATCTTCGCGAGACATTGGATAGCCAATAATACTTCCTAACACTTTGACAAGACCTGAAATAATTTGCGCTTGGTAGAGGTGTCTTAGAAAATTGGAAAACCCATCAATTGTAAACTTAATTTTCCCTCTCGCGCCTGGGTCTTGTTCTTGATGAGATTTTACGAATGTCAATCCTCCTTTGGCTTTTATGGAATATGTTTTTCCTTCAGGCATCTGCTGAGAAGCGCGGGGGACTTGAAGATACAAATGCAGTAGATTTTTTTCTAATAAATAGTGGGCCTCTCCTGTAATTTGGTAGATTATGAGGTGAGCCCCTTGCTTATTGAGATCTCCATTTTCCATACGGGTTGTTGAGGCAGGACCTAAGCGCACGCGTAAAGGTTCTAATTTAAAGTTATCTATTTCATAAATGCCTCCTTTGTAGCGTATATCGCTTGTAACTTTATCTCCTTCAATTGAATCTTGGCTTTTCAGATCGATTTTTAAATTTTCAATATTTAAAATAAATTTATACCCTGTCAAATAATTCTGAAATAAAGCAAAAAAGTAGGGTTGAATAGAGAGATTCTTGGCCTTTATATGACGCGTAGAAGCTTTTGGGTCATTATTTTTAACGTTAACCTCTTCAAAACTTACGCCCGGTATTCCGACATGATGCCAATGAAGATGCATGCCTTTAACAGAAACTTCTAATTTTTGTTCTTGGCACCATTCTACTAAGGAGGCCTTTATATAAAAATAAGCTCCCCCTAAGAAAAGCCCTGTAACGAACAAACCGATAAAAACCTTAAACGGGAATGAAGTTTTGAAAAATATCTTACGTGTTGGTTTTTCCATAAATCCTCCGGCATCTTTCTTTTGTACGGTTTCTAACTGGCCTTAACATCTAGCCCTTTGAGTTGATTAGAAGCACCCATAAGGAAGGTCACTGTTAGAGCTCATAATAGACCTGCGCTAAGCTGCGATTTTCAACTTTTGCTTTGCTGCCTCCATGTCTATGGCAAGCTGCTTTGCTTGGTCTTTATTAAGCACTTTTTTTGCTTTATCAAAAATTTCTCCTTCTTCTTCAGCCACATGATGGCTAACACTGTGCTTAAGCTCTCCAAACTGCTCCATCCATTTTTCACCTTCTATGGAAAGGCGGCTGAGTTTTGCAAGATACTCTTTGACTTCTGCATGTTCCTTTTCAGCATGATTAGTACCTTCTTCCGTCTCTTCATGCTCTTTCAAGGCTGCATAAAAAGTAGTGGTTTCTGATTCTGCGTGAAGAAGCAGCTCTTTTTTGACTTCTTCAAACAAGGTTGTGCGTTTTGTCATACTTTTTGTCGCTAGGATTTTTTCAAAAAGGTCAGCTACGGTTTGATGATCTTTTTTAAGGTACATATATATATCCATCTTTGGTGCCCTTACTTTAAAGATGATTTGTTTTTATAGGTCTCTCTGTTCTCTTTCAGATAAACTTTATCATTCTTGTATTTTTGAACAGACGTTAAAATCAAAAACAATTTAACGCAGCCAACCGTTGCAAAACTTTTCTGGCTGCCATCCTCATGGATTTTCATGTAGACTCAGGACTTACAACGACAGGGTGGTGAACCATGACTCATTTTCTTGGAAAAATTATGGCCTCTCTTCAACAAAGGGGATTCCAAACCGTCCTTATTCTAACGGTTTACGTGTTGACCGCCGGCTTCTTGCCGTATGGTGTGCATCAAGGGTTTTATACGGTTAGTTTATTCCTCAAGGATGTATTGATGTGGGGAATGCCTCTGACTGTTGGGTTTTTTATTGCCCATACGGTGACTTCCTTTGAGCGGCGGGCACCGCTTCTTGTTCTCACTCTGCTGATATTTGAAACGGTATCAAATTTTAGCAGCGTCTGGTATGCTTTTGGAAGCGCAACCTTTGCGGCGGATTATTTACCCCTTATCAAGGCCACAACCCTTGAGCGTCATTTTCAGCCTTTATGGCGGATACCTTTGAGCCGTCCAGAGTGGTGGTCGGCAGAGAAGGGCGCTTTGGCGGGGCTTATTGTAGGGTGCCTTGCCGCCTTTTCTCAAGGGACTTATCTGAAGCCATTTCTTGAAAAGGGTAAAACGATTGTTGAATGGATGCTCACGCGCGGGTTTTCACGCCTCATCCCCTTGTTTGTTTTGGGGTTCACGGCCCATATGGTTCAAACAAAACTCCTGGACCATGTCGTGGCCCATTATGCTGTTTTAGTTCTGTGGCTGACCATTTTTCTGATTTTATACATTGTGTTCTTATTTGTGTTAAGTGCCGGGTTGTCGGGACACCGTATGGTCATCCATATCAAAAACCTTCTGCCCGCAGGAGGCATGGCCTTTACCTCAGGTTGTAGCTTGTCCACAATGCCCTGGACGATTGAAGGTTCTGCCAGAAATCTCCAAAATCCTCTGTTTGCCAAGCTCATCATCCCGGCGACGACAAATATCCAGCAAATTGGCGATTGTATCGCTCAGGCATTCCTCTGTTTCCTGATATATCGACATTTTTACGGACAGAACCCGGAACTGGTGATGTGGGCTCTTTTTAGCGGCGTATTTGTGCTGGCGCGATTTGCAACGGCGGCTGTCTTGGGCGGCGCCATTTTTATCATGCTGCCGATTTATGAGACCTACCTCCACTTTACGCCTGAAATGATTGCCATTATTTTAGCGCTTAATGTGGTTTTGGATCCCGTGATTACCAGTTGCAATGTTATGGCAAATGGTGCCTTATGCCGCGTATTTGAAAAAGTCTGGGTAGTTGCCCAAAGGATATTGATAGGGCTTCCCTCACAGGCACCTTCGGAAGCTTGGAGGGGTGCTGGGGAGGATCATTAGAAACAGAATGATGCGTCCTTTACAAAAAATAAGATAGTTTTGGCTTGTAATCCTTCCTTTTCCTTCTTAAATATGAGGGTGTACCATTAAAGAATCAGAGTGGGATATTAAATGTTAGGAATGAGAAGCCGCCATCATCACCATCCTCATGAGGGACCGTGTGACCACAACCATGATCACGATGAGAGCCGGGATGATATCACCATCCATGGACCTGAGGGCTTTGAGGGGATGCGAAAGGCAGGTAAACTCGCTGCCCGAACCCTGGATTTTATTACACCTCACGTGACGGCGGGCGTGACAACGGGCGAATTGGACCGCTTGTGCCATCAATTTATCCTTGACCACGGCGCCATTCCTGCCCCTTTGGGATACCGGGGCTACCCGAAATCAATTTGTACGTCCATCAACCATGTGGTTTGCCATGGCATTCCGGGAGACCGGAAGCTCCTGGACGGAGATATTATCAATATTGATGTGACGGTGATTGTGGATGGATGGCATGGGGATACAAGCCGCATGTTCTCCCTTGGTAAGGTTGGTGTCCGTGCTGCCAAACTCATTGATGCAACTTATGAGGGGATGATGCGCGGGATTGAGGCGGTGCGCCCCGGGGCAACCCTGGGGGACATTGGGTACGCCATTCAGTCCTTTGTTGAAAAACAAGGGTTTTCTGTAGTGCGGGATTTTTGTGGGCATGGGCTTGGTAAAATTTTTCACGCCGCCCCGAACATTGTCCATTTTGGAAGACCTGGCGAGGGCCTTGAGTTGAAAGAGGGTATGTTTTTTACCATCGAGCCGATGGTGAACGCGGGTCGTTGTGAGGTTAAAATTTTAGCCGATGAATGGACAGCCGTAACGCGGGACAAGTCTTTATCCGCCCAGTTTGAGCATTCCCTGGGAGTAACAGCTAATGGGTATGAAATCTTCACGCTCTGAAGAAAGTAAAGCCGTAACCTACATAGGGCATCGAGCCCGCTTGCGCGACAAGTTTGGAGAAGCGCATGGCAAGGGCCTTGCGGATTATGAATTACTGGAATTGCTCTTGTTTCTTGCCGTCCCTCGGGGAGATATGAAGCCCCTAGCGAAAACATTGCTTCAAAAATTTGGCTCCCTTTCCGCTCTGTTAAAAGCCGAAAAAGGCCGGGTCCTGGAAACCCCTGGCGTTGGGGCAAGCATATTTCATGTTATTCAGCTTGTGCAATCCCTCATGGGAAAAATCCTTCAGCAAGAGATGATGGACCAGCCCATCCTGGCCAGTTGGCAAAGCGTCCTGGATTATTGCCGTGTCACCATGGCCTATGACCATCGTGAAAGCGCACGGCTCTTGTTTCTGGATCGAAAGAATAAAATCATCGCCGATGAAGTCCAGCAAACAGGCACCGTTGACCATGTTCCTCTTTATCCTCGGGAAGTTGCCAAACGCGCTCTGGACTTGGGCGCGTCGGCCCTGATTATTGTCCATAACCACCCTTCAGGGGACCCAACCCCTTCCCGCGGGGATATTGACATGACGCTTAAGATCCAGGAAGCGGTGCGTCTCCTAGGGATTGAGGTGCATGACCATCTCATTATCGGCAAAGGGCGGCATAGTTCCTTGAAATCGATGGGGCTGATGTGAATCTCGACCCCTAGCTCCTTACATGTTCAGGACAATCTTAACCTTTTTCTTGTAGCCTTAAGGTGACAAGAACGTTTGTTAAGGATGAAGAATGGGACGCTGGGGTTTATGGGGGGTCATGCTTTGCTACATAGCGGGAGAAGGGGCCGGAGTTGCGCAAGCTTCTGCCGCCGTTCCTTTTATGGAAGACGGGACTTTTCATCTAATCCGGGCCCACAAGAAGAAGAAAAAAAAGCCCGTGAAGTCTCGGAAGCGTAAGCCGAAAGGTAAGCTATATTCTGCACAACACATTGAAAAGATTCTTGAAAATGATAAAAAAGAAGAGGTCTGCAACCGCCTGAATTGCGCTTCAAATTTACGGATCGCAAAGTCTTGTTTAAAAACAAGAGCTTCCTACAGAAAGAAAAAGAAATGTTTCCGCGCGTTTTGCGCCTATGGGTGTAACGACGAGGATTATCAAAACAAGCCGGATGTGTATGATTTTTGCAACCGCACCTGCTCCAGCAAGAAGTATGGAGGAAAAAAGGAAAGGCCGGGGTAAAGTTATTCTTGGTAGCCGTCATTGCGAGGCCGGAGGCCGTGGCAATCTCTATGTTTTTATTCCATTGAGATTGCCGCGTCGCGCTACGCGCTCCTCGCAATGACGGAACCAAGAAAGATGAGGGATCTTCCAGGCGTTAGCCGACCTTTATTTCTCTTCAGAGCTGGCCTTTTTGGCAGCTGCTTTTTCTTTTTTGGCTGCTGGTGCTTTTTCTTTTTCAGCAGCTGGCTCTGCTTTTTCGGATTCTTTGTTTGGCTTTGCTTTCGCCTTTGCTTTGGCTTTGTTTATGGCTGCGCCCAAGATATCCCCTAAGCTGGCCCCGCTGTCGGAAGACCCGAATTCAGATAAAACTTCCTTTTCTTCGTCAATTTCACGGGCTTTGATGGACAAAATAACCTTGCGGCTTACTCTGTCAATGGACGCAACCTTTGCATCTACTTTTTCACCGACAGCAAAACGGTCAGGGCGTTGCCAGTCACGGTCGCGGGATAGATCGGCTTTACGGATAACCCCAATGATACCGCCCTCAAGTTCGACTTCAATGCCCTTGTCCATGACGGCGCAAATGGTTCCGGTTAGAACATCGCCTTTTTTGATATTGGACAATCCTGATGTAAAGGTATCTGTTTCCAGTTGCTTGACGCCCAGGCTGATGCGTTCTTTTTCAGCGTCAATATCGAGAACTTTGACCTTAATAACTTGACCTTTTTTATAATCAGACAGCGCTTCTTCACCAGGCTGCGACCATGACAGGTCGGTTAAGTGGACCATGCCGTCCAGGTCGTCAGAGACGCCCACGAACAAGCCAAACTCCGTAATATTCTTGATTTCGCCTTCTAAAATACTGCCAACTGGGTGGTTGTCTTTAAAGTTTTGCCAAGGGTTGTTCTGGCACTGCTTGAGCCCAAGGCTGATACGGCGTTTGTTGATATCAACATCCAGGACTTGAACTTCGACCTCCTGGCTGGTTGACAGAATCTTGCCCGGATGGATGTTCTTCTTTGTCCAGCTCATTTCCGTGACATAGATTAATCCTTCCACAGCAGGTTCCAGCTCAACAAATGCCCCGTAATCCGTTACGTTCGTTACCGTACCCCGGCGGCGGCTGCCGACTTGGTAGCGCTCTTCAACGCCTTTCCAGGGGTCTTGCTCAAGCTGCTTCCTGCCCACCGAGATCCGCTGGTTCTCCCGGTTGAAGCGAATGACTTGAACCTCAATGCTTTCCCCAATTTTCAGCACATCACTTGGATGGTTGATGCGTCCCCAGGCAATATCCGTGACATGAAGCAACGCATCAACGCCGCCCAAATCAATAAAGGCGCCGTAATCGGTAATGTTCTTGACGGTACCTGTTAAAATTTGGCCTTCAGATAGGTTGGAAACCAGCTCTGTCCGGGCTTCGGCGCGTGTTTCTTCCAAAACAGAACGGCGGGACACAACAATGTTGCTGCGCGCCTTGTCCATTTTCAACAGCTTGAAAGGCTGGACGATGTTCATGAGTGGGGTAATATCCCGGATGGGGCGAATGTCAACCTGGCTGCCCGGCAAGAACGCAACAGCGCCGTCCAAGTCAACGGCAAAACCACCCTTGACCTTGCCAAAGATAACACCATTAACGAGGATGCCATCTTGATAGGATTTATCCAACTCACCCCACACAGCCTCGCGGCGGGCTTTTTCAACGCTCAAAAGCGCTTCGCCATTTTTGTCTTCCATGCGTTCAACATAGACATCAACGGTGTCTCCAACGCGCAGCTCCGCGGTGCGGCCATGACCTGTGAATTCCTTTAAGGGAACCCGTCCCTCAGATTTTAGCCCAACGTCAATAATGGCGATGTCATTATGAATGCCAACAATAAGTCCTTTGACCACGCTGCCTTCAAAACTTTTTTTACCGCTAAGGGAATGATCAAGGAGGGTTGCAAAATCTTCTTTGGGGAAATCCGGGGTTTGGGTTGAGAGGCTTGAGGTTGATGTATTTGTCATGTAAATGGTTAATCCTTAAAAAACACAGTTAGGGGTTATACATAGTTGGCGTTGAGGGCGCCTTGATCCCGGCAACACTCAGCGACATAGAGCGCTGCTGTTGTGCATGCCTGCTCAATTGTCAGGTCGGACGTATCGATTATAATGGCATCAGGCGCTGGGGTCAAGGGAGCAATTTTTCTCGCGCGATCCCGATCATCGCGTTCTGCAATTTTCCGGGCAACTTGAGATCCATCTTCCGTTATGGTTTTAGTAGGATCTGCTTGGGTTTCCAGGAGGCGGCGTTGGTTGCGGATTTCGGGGCGAGCTGTAATAAATAGTTTACAGGTTGCCTCCGGGCAAATCACGGTCCCGATATCACGCCCGTCCAGAATGGCGCCTTGATAAGGGGGTTTGACGGAGCGGCAAAATTTTCGCTGCATCTCATTCAAGACGCTGCGTACCTCCGCAATGACGGCTACTTGCGAGGCAACCGCTGCAATGTCTTCTCCCCGTAAGTCAGGGTCTTGCGCGTCGTCTGTTGTCAAAGCTTGGGCGATATGGGCGACAGCTTGGCTGTTAGCGGGGTCAACCTTTTGGGTGATGACGGCTTTTGCCAGGGCGCGATAAAGCAGCCCTGTGTCCAGATACAAAAGGTCGAATTTCATGGCCAGGTATTCTGAAATTGTTCCCTTGCCTGCGCCGGCAGGTCCGTCTACGGCAATAATCATGATGGTTGCTTTCGTCTCCTTTTCCTTGTCATAGCATAAAATCTATCTTTTCGTCATTCTTTATGGTTAATTTATCCTAGCCTCGAAGATAACTTAGGTTTAATACCCCTCACCCGCC
>JAJONN010000045.1 GCA_021323455.1 Alphaproteobacteria bacterium
CCTCCCCAGCGGGCCAGGGTATCAGAATCCCGTATGCAGCTTTCGAGCCGATGGGCAACCGCCTGTAATAACATATCCCCCACATTATGCCCTAAACTGTCATTGACCAGCTTGAAGCGGTCAAGGTCGAAGAATAAAGTAGCGACCTTTGTCTTAGAGCGCTTTGCCCTGTGGATGGCCTGGGTAAGGCGGTCTTCCAGTAATACCCTATTTGGCAAATGCGTGAGGGCATCATAGGTTGCCTGATAGATAAGTTGTTGCTCCATTTCTTTACGTTTGGTGATATCGCGAAAGCTAAACACGCGCCCGATAACGCGATTGTCAAGCCGTTGAGGCATCGTATACTTTTCAAATAAACGGCCATCTTTGAACTCGACTAAGCCAAAATCATTAGAATCCGGTTGGAGGTTATAATACCGGTCCAGATTTGCTAAAAACTGTGTGGGATCTTTAACTTGCCCTAGAACATATTTTACAGCTTCCTCATCATTGCCCGTGATCAGAACGTTTTTAGGGATCTTCCACATTTGTCGGAAAAGTTCATTATGTCCGGCAATTTTTCTGTTTTCATCAACAATCAAAATACCATCCGCCGTTGCCTCTAGGGTTGCTTGGGAAAGTGATATCTTCTTCGAGCTTAAGTCGGGTGTCTCTCTCGGCTTTAAGGTTTTGGTTTTGGCGATAAGCGAGCCCAACCAGGAACAGAACAAGGACACACATGAAAATTAACAAAAACTGAAGGGGTGATAAAGTGGCAGAAGACAATTGGAAATGGAAGAAAATAGCCCCCATAAAAACAGAAAAGATAACCGCCAGGGTAGCAACCATTAATATCTTTCTGTTGGCATTCAGGTTAAATTTCATTTGTGGTCTCCTTATATCCACTCCTGATACTTATTATAAAAATACTTTATTAATAAAATATGAATTTATAAAAGAATTTAAATAAATATAAGTTTGCAACGAGACTTATAGGGGCAATGATGTTTTGAAAAAGTATTTAGGATAGATTGTATGATATTGAGACGCTTAGGCCCCTTTATAAAAACGCCCCATAAAGTCCTGAAATTATTATTTATGGGTGCAGAGTGTGTTCACGTTTTATTAATAAAAACTTCGTAAAATAATAATAGGAGAAAACATAGGAAAACATGAGGAGATCAGAATGCTCGCCGTTAAAGACCATATTGAACTTAAAGAAAAAGGGTTTGAACTTCATCCTTTTTTCGCCAGATTAAATGCGCAAGATGATTTTTCTGAAGGCATGGCGTTTGTGCCGCGACTCATGTTTTGGGTTATGGTCTTTCAAGACATTCTTAATATCATTCCTCCTCAAGTGAAATCTGCCCACTTGCGTCGTATTGCAACCCACCATAAACATGAAGACGCAGGGCATGATAAATGGTTCCTTGAAGATATTGCTTATTTGGAAAAAAAGCATATACTCACCATTGAATGGCTCTTTAGCCCTGAACACAAGATAACCCGTGATGTTGCCTATCGCATTATCTCAGAAGCTTTTCATGGGAAAGACCATCAGAAAATTATTTTAATCCTTGCGTTAGAATCAACGGGACATATCTTTTTCAGGAACATTGCCCAGTTTGTCAAGAATAAAGGCCACGAGGCTAACCTTAAGTATCTCTCCAGTTATCACCTCGATGTTGAAATGAATCATGCCGTCTTTGAAGAGAAATTAAAGGAAGACCTTTTCAGCATCGTTCTGTCCCCGGAAGAGCGCGAGGAGGCGGTTGCTATGGTAGACCGGATTTATGACGCCTTTAATACGCTTTTTGATTACTTACTTGAACCCAGTAAAGAAACGAATGAACAGCAATAACCCTTGGACGCCTGAAAAAATAGAAGAATGCCAAAGCATTACGGGCATTTCCTTCTCTACGTCCAAGGATATGCTTTCTCAAGCCGCCAAAGACTTTGGAGGGCTTCTTGAGGGGCATCCTGTTGGCGTGGCCTATCCCCACACGGCCACCGATATTGCAGCCTTATTAAGTTTTGCAAATCAATATCGGTTGGGTTTTACGGTGCGCAGCGGCGGGTATAGCCAAGGGGGGCAGACGCTTGCTCCACAAGGCGGAGCTACGCTTGACTGCTCCCGGATGACGCATATTGAGCCCCCCAATGGTGAAGCACGTACACTGGTATGTCAGCCAGGCGCCACATGGGGCCAGGCGGTAGCGGCGTCTGCTCCCTCTGGACTTCTTCCCAAGGTCATGCCTTTCTTTCCCAACTTGACGGTTGGGGGGGTCCTATCTATTGGCGGCATTGGGGGAAACAGCCATTTATATGGGTGCGTCAGCGGAAATGTTCGGGAGTTGGAAGTGGTTACGGGATCAGCGCTCCTAAAAACCTGTAGCGTGACAAAAGAACCGGATCTCTTTGAAGCAACCTTGTGCGGCCTTGGGCGGTGTAGCGTTATCAGTAAAGTCACCTTGGAATTAAGACCTTATAAGCCAAATATGGTCACCTATTACTTGCTCTACGCTGATCACAAAGCCTGGTTGGCTGATATACAAACTCTGCGGGAGGATTATGAGTGCGACTATCTTGAGGCGTTTTGCACACCAAGCTTGCAAGGTCTTCATAAACAAGGTGATGCTTGGAAACCCTTGCCTTGCTGGTTGTACAACCTGCAGGTCTCCTTTGAACATGGAGGGCAAGAAGAGAGAAGGGGCCATCAGAAAATTCTGGATTCATTAGGGCATTGGCGCCTTCTTCATACGGAAATCTCCAACACGCTTGATTTTGTGGGGCGTTATGGAGTTCGAGCCCAAAACATGAAAGCAACGGGTTCCTGGCACACCCCTCATCCCTGGTTTGAGTGTATGCTCCCGCTGACACAATTCTCAGAAATCTTGCCGGAGCTTTTAAACCGTTTGCCTTTATCTCTGGGGGATGGATTAGGCTATCGTCTCTTTTGTGTCGGAGGCAAAAATAATATGCCTGTCTCCTTCAGGATGCCGGCAGGCTCTTCTCTCGTGGTCGGATTTGCTGCTTTACCCGCCAGTCTTCCCGAACAGAACCGGTCGCATATTCTCGATTCTCTGGAAAGCATCCATGAATGGCTGATATCCCTGGGCGGTAAAAGAGGCTTGTCAGGGTGGTTGGGGTCAAACCCAGATGCTTTTTGGCAACAACATTATGAAGCGTACTATCAAGAGTGGAAAGAACTCAAAAAAAAATATGACCCCCATAAAGTCTTGCAATCCATCCTGCTGCAAACGGTTCCGTAAAGGCTCTCCGCTTTGACTTGACTTTTCTTTTAATATATATGGAGGCAATCATGGTCATGCTAAGGTGCGTGTCCTTTTGGATTAGGACAGGAAAAGACTAAGAATGGTGGTCGCAACAGGGATTGAACCTGTGACCCCTACGATGTCAACGTAGTGCTCTACCGCTGAGCTAATATTACTCAGGATATTGACTTCACTTAGAGTTTAGAATTATAAGGCATTATGATTCCAATACAAATTGAGGAAATTTCAATGGTAATATCTCGAGATCTTCTTGTTAGATCCCTAATTGCATTCTCTTTTTTTGCTCCTTTTTCAAGTCAAGGTGCGGAAGAAAATGAAAATAAAGAGGGTGATCTGTCAGACCAACTCGCTGCTAAGTTTGAAGGCGTGTCTTTAGTAGGAATTCAAGATCAATCACAGCAGCCTGTAGCTCCTGTGGAAATTCAGTCTGTTCCAAATTCTTTTAAAAAGATTGAATGTGATGTTTCTTTTAAAGGGGGAAAGGCTCGTGTGCGGCTGCATACAGAACAAGATATTAATAAGACATGGATTGAGAGAATGTGCAGCCACGATCCAACAGATCCGATGGACACTTCAGATCCCAACACTCCTTTGCCAACTCGAGAAGAAGTCTGCCAATTGATTGCACAGTCACGCGAGAATGCTGGGCAACTACTATATGGGATTTATAATGAGGAAGATGGTCAGATCATGGGGGCGTTTGGTCTCTCTGCGGGTAGACATTTTTACAATGCAATTGAATGCACGATTAGTATACATCGTAATTTTCGAGCCCGTGGGATAGCAACAAGCGTTAATAAAAGCATGTTTGAAATGATTCGGAAGGTGGGTTGTGTAGAACCTGTATTTTATATTGAAGGATCGATTAATGCAGATAATACGGGTTCAATAAGGGCAGCCGAGGGGGCAGGTATGATTCCTTTTCCTCAACAAGAACCATCAGGTGTGCATTTGTATTATTATCCACTCGATGCAGGTTTGGGAAAGCCTACCCCAATACCGCCTAAACTTGTTCCAATGCCTTCGGAAAAAGCAGATGGCGGGTTGCCAATTTATTGCTCCTAAACCGGTGTGAAGTACATCAACAATTCTGCATGTTTATAGCGGAATTGCTGTGAAATTTCTTGACAAAAGGATCATCCTTCCCCAAACTAAGTATGTCTAGGTTGTATTATTCTTTCCAAAAGGTTTTTTTGTGAACCATACTTTGCATCTTTATGACGGACATTGGCGGGCTTATTACCATTGGTAATTTAAGAGTCCGTTTGTGTTTTGTTTTAAAAATGAGGAGTCAAGTTTATGAAAAGCCATCGTTTAAAAAGTTTCATTTATTGTAGCGTTTCTTTTTTCAGCATGGTCTTGGCATGTGCTGCAGAGATGACGCCATCCAGCCAGAAACCTGTTGTTGCCATTACCCAGATTGTTCCGCACCCCTCCTTGGATCTCATCCGCAAAGGCATTGAAGATGAGTTGAAGGCGCAAAAAATTGTTTGTGAGATTCAATTTGAAAATGCCCAAGGGAATATTGCAACGGCGACGCAAATTGCCCAAAAATTTGCCAGCCAAAATCCAAGTGTTATTGTCCCGATCACGACCCCTTCCACGCAAACTGTCTATGCAGCGGCCAGCCTTCAAAATATCCCCGTGGTTTTTGCAGCCGTCAATGACCCTGTATCAGCAAAGTTAGTTCCGAGTATGGATAAGGCGGGTAAGGGCATTACAGGGGTTTCTGATCTGCCGCCGGTTGCTGATCAAGTCGCGCTTATCCAAGAGATTCTGCCAAAAGTAAAGAAAATTGGGGTTGTGTACAACCCGGGAGAAAGTAATTCGGTTGCCCTGCTGGAGCTTTTTGAAAAAGCCTTAATGGAAAACGGTATGGTCCTTTCTCGGGCAACGGCTGCGAATATGGTCGATGTGGCGGCAGCGACAACATCATTGGTTGGAAAAGTTGACGTAATTTATATCCCGAATGATAACACCGTTGTTGCTGCCTTAGAGGCGCTTCTGAAAGTGGCCCAGGGCAATAAAATCCCTGTGTTCTGTGCCGATCCGGAATCCGTAAAGCAAGGTTGCCTCGGCACCGTTACCCATAGCCAATATGGGTTGGGACGGCAAACTGGCAAAATGGTCGTGAAAGTCTTGAAAGGCACTGATATTCAAACTTTGTCGGTAGAAACGCCGACAAAAGTTGAGATGTCCTTGAACCAGGCTGCCGCGAACGCGCTCAAAATCACCATCCCTGAACCCGTTGTGAAGCGCGCGCACCATGTCATTAAACAATAGGAGAGACATTATGGAACACCATCATCGCTATTATTATAGAAACAATCCCATTGAAACCCTTATAAAAAAACGAATTTTAAAATGTTGGAGTGCTTTATTATGGCCTTTAGGAAAATTATAAAAACGGCTATTTGGTTTACCTTATCTCTTGCTTTTGCCTTTAGGGCAATGGCTTCTTCCCCTCCTCTTTACAAAGTTGGCGTCATTCAAGCCATCGAGCATCCTGCCCTGGACCAAACCCGTCAAGGCGTTTGGGATGAATTAACCGAACAAGGTTTTAAGGAAAACTTGCAATGGAATTGGGATTCTGCCCAAGGGAATGCCAGTCTTGCGGCTCAAATTGCCCAAAAGTTCGTGGGGCAAAGGGTGGATTTGATCGTTGCCATTCCAACAATGGCGGCCCAGGCTGCGTTAAGCGCCACGCGGGGCAGTCAGATTCCGGTTGTCTTTGCGTCAGTGACAGACCCCAAAGGCGCAAAGCTCATGGGAAATATCACCGGCGTATCCAACTTTGTCCCCATAAAAGATCAATTTGATATCATTATGACAATCATTCCGATGAAAAAAAGATGGGGGATCATTTATAACCCTGGGGAAGACAACTCAGCGAGCTTATTAACTCAAATGCAAGCCGTGGCGCAAGACAAAGGTATTGAGCTTATTCTGGCGACAGCCTCCAAAACCAGTGAGGTCTTGATTGCAGCCCAAGGTCTGATTGGAAAAGTTGATGCGATTTTTATCAATAATGATAACACAGCGCTGGCAGCTCTTAATGGGATTGGTCAAATTTGCCGTGATCATAAGCTCCCTCTTTTTGCGAGTGATGGAGATCTTGAGGAAAGCGGGGCTTTGGCTCTTCTGGGAGCCGATCAGTACGCGGTTGGGCGCCAGGCGGGACGCATGGTTGCCAAAATTCTTCGAGGAGAAGCGCAAGCCGTTGAGTTAGAAATAGAATATCCAACACAAGTGAAAATTGACTTAAATGTCAAGGTTGCACAAACACTGGGGATTCCATTTCCGGAATCCTTGAATAAGAAGGCTCAGAGGAAAGAAGGAGATCACTCATGAAACTCCATCATTTTCTTGTTTTTGCGCTTATTGGGATGTTTGGTGGAAGCTGGGGGGATGATGTGCCCAGGCTCCCCCTTATCGTTATCACGCAAATTGTTGAGCATGAGGCTTTGACAAAGGAGCGTGAAGGGATTTTGGCAGCCTTGAAAGATGCTGGTTTTGAAGATGGCAAGACAGCCACCATTTTGTATGAAAATGCCCAAGGGAATATAGCCACAGCAGGTCAGATTGCTGTTGGCTTTGCCAGTCGGCAACCAGACGTTGCTGTGGGCATCTCCACGCCTTCAGCTCAGTCCCTGGTTCAACCAATGAGCAAACAAGGGGTGCCGGTGGTATTTGCAGCCGTTACAGACCCTCTTGAAACACGGCTGGTTTCTGCTTTGGATAAACAGCCTGAAAACGTCACCGGCGTGAGTGATGGGTTACCATGGCGTCCTCATCTGAAGCTGATCCAAAAATTAATACCGACTGTTAAAACCATTGGGGTTCTCTATAATCCAGGGGAAGCCAATTCGGCAAAAGCGGTTGAGAAATTAAAAGCGCTTGCTGGAGACATGGGACTTTCCTTGGTTTTTGCAACTACCGCCAAGACAGCAGAAACGGTAAGCGCTGCCTTAAGCCTGGTTGGTAAAGCGCAAGCGATTTTCATTCCCAATGACAATACAGCCATGGCTTCCATTTCAGCGGTTGTGGCTTTGGGGCGGGCCCATAAAATACCTGTGTTCACGCCTGATTATGATTCTGTGGATCAAGGGGTACTGGCAGCACGGGCAGCTTCCCACACCACCATGGGATATAAGGCTGGCCAATTGATTGTCCGGATCTTGAAAGGGGAAAAAGCTTCAGAATTGCCTGTGGAAGTTGACCACCCCTTAGACTTGGCCATTAATGTAACATCGGCTGCAGGGATGGGCATATCAATCCCTGAAGAGATGAAACGGTCAGCAAAGCTGGTTCCATAAAGGTAAGGGGGCTCCCTATAAGGATACCCTATAAAGGTCAATCGACATCCGATAAATGTGTTTTGTCAATTATCGGCTGTATAAACCTGCACACGTTGCTCCAATTTTAAGAATGAAGGACTTTGTCGTACGATTTGTACAGACAACCCTTTAAAAACGGATAAGGTAGATCAATGAATGAATTCTTACGTATATTTAAAAGAACATTTAAGCTCTTTGGATATGATTTAAAAAAGGCAGGGAAATTGACCTTGGTGCCCCTTCATAACCAGCCAGATCCTCATCTAAAAGTTGTTTATGATGCTTTTGATCGGGAGCCCAAGAGGGGGGATGCTGTTGGCTCGGATCTTGATAAGCTTGTCGTCTATATCCGTACCTGCTTGCGGTCAAACCGTAATGTGGATACCACGCCCCGGTTTACAGGGGCCAGTACAGCCGAAACCGTCTATCGGTGTTTGCGGTCTACCATCCGGTCGATTAATGAGGCTCACAGCGCAGAAAAAGAAAACCAACTGGAAGTCGTTATTTTAGATGATCATTCAGACGCACCTTACCTCTTGAAAATCAAAGAGCTTTGCCAGGAAATTCAGTGCCCCTGGACTTTGAAAACCACCCGGGAAACAGGGCAAGGAAAGTCGTTGCTAGAACAATTTGAGCTGGCAAAATCGTTAAATGCCTTGTGCTATTTTTGTGAAGATGACTATTTGCATGAACCTTCTGCCATTCAAGAGATGTGGCAGTTTTACCGTCAAATGGTTGCTCAAACAGGGAACCACTTGGTGCTGCATCCCCAGGAGTGCGAGTTCCTGTATCAAACCCACTATCCATCTTATATCATTGCCGGAGAAAAACGCCACTGGCGGACGATGAACCATGCGACCCACGTTTTATGGGCCCATAGCCATGTTGTCAGGTCATACTGGCGGTATTTTGAAAACACGAAATATGTGGGCGACCGGAAAAAGCGCCAATGGGGAGCAGAATCAAAAACCACGAACCTGCTGTTTCGGCATATCCCTGGGTTTTGCCCGGTTCCGGCTGTTGCAGGGCATGCTCAATTTAAATTGAGCTTGCCCCCCTGCTTTGACTGGCAAAAAATTTGGGAAGAAAATGCGTGCTGAAAAGAGGGGACAGTATATATTGCTTAATGCGAATCAAAAGCTCAAAAATCTCTTCATAGGATAAGGAATTTTTAGAGCTTTTCTGGACATATAATTTTTTACGGGTTTCTTTTATATTCGTTAATGATTTTCATTTAAAAACATCCCCATAGAAAATCCAAATTTTACTGAAAAATGAATAACTTTTATTTTAATTGTTATATTGATTCTTTTCAAAATAACTGATAAGAATTATGTGTCATAACTTCCTATATAATTATAATTTTCGGAGAAAATCATGGTTAGAAATATAATTAAAAAAAATATAATTAAAAATTTATTGTTGTCAGCTAGTTTTCTCGTGTGCGTATCTGGAGTTTGTGGGATGGAAGCTGCAGCTGCACCAAAACAAGTAATAATGGGGAGAAAAGGTCATACCAAAGAGGCTTTTGCGCCTGGCAATCTTCAAGCCATTGAAGATTTTCGTATATTTTATCGCCGACATGGTAAAGGGGAAATGGCAGATAGGGTTTTGGCTGAACACTACGAGAGCCTTAATCCTTTTGCGAACTATCTGTTGGAAAAGATGCAAGAAGGAAAGCAAAGCAAGCAGATTCAAAAATTAACAAATGAAGTTGAAAGAAATTTAAACGAAAACGCCGTTTCTCCTGTTTGGCTGATTGATGCTCATTTCCGCTACCTTACCCTATTGGGCGATATGTCTGCAGACGAAAAAGAAGTCTTTTTTCATGTGCCTCACAACAAGTATTTAAAAGCTTTGCTGGAGAAGAACCTGAAGGGTGAGCCTTGTGTTTTAGACTTATATCAATGGGGTCTAAGCCTGGGTCGTGAGAGAGAATATTTCTATAAACCCGGTACAAAGGCATCCTTCACCCTTTCAAAAAATGCAGAGAAAAAAATAGAAGAAGAAATTGTTAAGCATTTGCCCAGCCCGATTTTTTACCCGTTATTAGGGGAAGCGCTATTGCCTATGGAGTTGATTATCAACTGCTGGATAGATGGAATGTATCTTATTGGTATGCCAGTAAAAAACATTAAAGCCGTTCATGGAGAAGAAGCGAGTGCTTTAGGATTTGCTTTTCATGATCTTTTTCATTTTAAATTAGATGAACGGTGGGCCGCCTTAGGGGGCTATATTTCTTCTCTTGTTGCCCGCTATGTTCAAGAGGGAGGATTTGCTTTAGACGTTATCCCTCATCTTGTGCCTCTCGCTGTTCAAAAATACCAATTGATTATGGAAGCCTTAAGAAACGCTCACGACCATGTAAAAGGAAATAAACAGGCCTTGGTTGGGGAATTCATTATTCTCCATGAAGCTCCTTCCTTTCCTGAAACCTTGTTCACCCTTTCAAACCCTGTAGAAATCCTTCAGACAATAATCGGAGGAAGCCTGTCCCATTATGAAGGCCCTAATGCTTGGGAAAATCCATCGGATGAGTTAGACACTTCACCTTTGACCGGTGAGTCCCGTAAATCTGATACAAAAATTAAGGAAATTGCCCTTCTTAAAGCCTTAGAAGATCAGACCCTTAATGTTCCTTATGACATTTATAATAAGACCAATGAAAATGGTGAAGTGATGGGTTATGTGTCTGATATAGCAGAACGAAAAGAGCTGAAGAAAGAATGGTTCCTTAAAAATACCCGTTTTACGGTGACAAGGTTGCGCCAATTTATTGACGCAACATTTGAACTGCCAAGTGGAGAAGAGAAAACTTATTCTTTTCCAACGCTTGTCCGCAAAGGGAAAAATATTGAGGCGTCTGCGGGTTTGCTTGGGGTTGTAGGCATAGCCATCCAAAAACCTAATTTAACCCAGAAAAGCGACGAGGAGAATCGTGCAGCTGTCATAGCAGCATTAGAAGATGGTCATTCAAAAATTGTCGAGACTATTAATGTTTTTGCGACACAAGCCAAGGCTTCTTTTGGGGAAGGACCTGGTTCTTATGCAGAAGACTATGCAGCTCGGTTTAGAGCTATCCAGCAACAACTAGAAGCCTTAATAAAACAACCTAAGCAAGCTTCAGAAGAGCGAGAAGAGAAAGATCCCGAAAGTAAATCTGACGCTTAAGGCTAAAATAATCTCAACTCCCAGAAAAGCGCTTCCATCAAAATGGAAGCGCTTTTTTCATCAAACTTCTTTCATTTGTAAATAGCCTTACTTCTCTCTCTTTTGAGAAGTGATAAGTTGCGCCGAGGAGAACGCCAACATCTCGGTTTTTGATCCGTGCGCCTCGTCCGTTAGCGCCCAGGATGCCGGTTCCATCATCCGTCATTTTTACCGTGGGGGTGAATTCCGCGCCGACACTCATTTCCCAATTGGGGGTGAGGCGGTACCGGGCACCCGCCGTGAAATGGTGCCGGGCAATGGGGATGATTAGGCTGTTCAGGAAAACATTGTTACTACGGACAGGGGAGTTGCCATGGTTATACCCGGCTGTCACGACAAGGCAAGGCGTTAACCGATGTTGAACACCAAACATCAAAACGGTCTGGTTTTTCCACCCTAAGTCATCGCCAAGGGACCTAACTTGTGAGAAGAAAATTTGTTTTAGGTCAAGGGAGTAGTCTGTTTCACCGAGATGTAAGGCCGTACCGAGGCGGAACATGGGGGGAAGGTCAAAAGATCGGGGAAGTACGTCCCGGTATTTTTTAAATTTGGAAAATTGAACAGGGGTGGAAGCAGAGGCACCAAAGCTCACATAACGGTTGATATCCCAAAGCCCGCCAATACGGGCACCAACGCCAGTAGCAGAGTCGGTACGCAATGCACCGGATGTTTGAGTGAAGTTCGGCGTGGCGAGGTTGTTTTTGAGAGTCTGGTATCCGAGAATAATGGCAACCCCATAGGACTGGCACGGCGTTGGTCGATAAGAAACCGTGGGGCTGAAGAGCATGGCGCTGTTGACAAACTCATTGTTAAAGACGCTGTTTGGGGGGTTAAGCGCTCCTGGGTTCAGGGTTGAGGCGTTGTACTTTATATTTGTGGCTCCGCCGGAGGTTGCAAACCCCACAGCCCATTGGGGGTTCAAGACATAGTTGGCGCTTAAAGAACCGCCCGGGGAGTTTTTAAGGGTGTTTGTTTGCTTCCCGACGGGGTTTCCGAATCAAGCGACTGTTCTTGAAAAAAATTAATGAAAAAAGCAGAAAGCTGGGTATCGACGCGGGTTAAAACGGCGGGATTGGCATCGGCATTGCTGGAGTCGATGGCAAGGGCTGTGCCAGCGCCGCCCAAGCCAAACTGCGTCCCAATGCCATGAGGGAAAGGCCCGTTTTTTGCCTCTGCAGAAGCGGTAAAGATAGTGGCTACAGACACCATTAAGGCAGCAGCTTTTAAGGGAGAGTGGATTCTGTAAGAAGTCATCAAATGGTCCTTATCTTTCAAAAGATGCAGTTGGTTACTCAATAATTATAATGCTATTTCAAATTTAATTTAAAATATAGATATTTTATTCGTGCCTATTGAATGGCTTATAATTTGATGAAGAAGTTAGAAAAAGGAAAGGCTTGGACGTGTGCCTTAGGAATAACTTGAATTCAAAATAAGAAAAACGAAGAGGCAATTGCGAGGAGGGGAGAGACACGGCAATCTGGAAGGGATATAAAGGCACAGTTGCCAAGTCCTAGGGCGTGTGATCAATTATCGTCTTTTGGACTGCAAATGGCGGTTTTCTGCGCTTCCGTTTCTCAAATACTCTCTCTGTATTCTGCGATACGGTTCTCGAAACCCACCATTTTAGCTTCGCTGACCTTCGGTTCGCCACAAAATCCTTCAATTGATCACACGCCCTAGGGTTTCGTAATAAAGGAACTTTATTATGGTGCTGTTGAGTTGAGCTTTTTCTCAAGCCAGTGGATGTCGTAATCCCCTTGTCGGATATCAGGATCTTCCACCAGCTTGCGGTGCAACGGCAAGATGGTCTCAATGCCATCAATGACATATTCCCGTAACGCCCGTTCTACCCGCATGAGGCATTCTTCCCGCGTATCCCCGTATACAACAAGTTTTGCCACCAGGCTGTCATAGTGGGGAGGGACATGGTAGCCCTGGTAGAGATGGCTGTCGATGCGCACCCCCCAGCCGCCAGGGGCATGGTAGCCCGTGATTTCACCAGGGGAGGGGATGAACGTCTCATGATGTTCCGCGTTGACGCGGCATTCAATGGCATGACCTGTAAATTTGATGTCTTCCTGCCGGAAAGACAGGGGAAAGCCAGCCGCAACCTTGATTTGCTCTTTGACCAGGTCAATGCCTGTCACCATTTCCGTGATAGGATGCTCAACCTGTAGGCGGGTATTCATTTCCATAAAGAAAAATTCCCCGTCTTCATACAGGAATTCAAGGGTGCCAACGCCACGGTAGCCCATCTTTTTAATCGCTTTGGTCACGATCTGGCCTAGCTCAAGCCGCTTTTCCGGAGAAAGGCCGGGGGAAGGCGCTTCTTCCCAAATCTTTTGATGGCGCCGTTGGATAGAACAATCCCGTTCCCCCAAATGGACAACATTGCCATGGGCATCTGCCAAAATTTGAACCTCGATGTGGCGGGGGCGGCGTAAATACCGTTCCATATAAACCTGGTCATTGCCAAAATTGGCTTTGGCTTCCGCGCGTGCCAA
>JAJONN010000046.1 GCA_021323455.1 Alphaproteobacteria bacterium
TATAACCACTAAAGATGCTTTGGTCTTATGCGCCAATGTTTTGAGTTGGTCTAGGATTTTCTGTCGTCCTATATATTTTTTTGTCATTTCCCGACAATTTCTCTAAACAAATATGCACGTATCGTGTTTATGCTCATTATGTGCATATTAAAATTAAAAAGCAATATGCACGTATCGTGTCTAAGCTCATTATGTGCATATTAGCGTGCCCAGCGCATGACCTTTTGACGGCGGTCTTGTAAGTTAACGCCATTATCTCTCGAGACTGCTCTTGTCCACCTTTTTGTCGCTTTCGGGGCGTCTGTCCCCATTGACGGGGCTTGAAACCTTTGAGACAATCAAATTACAAAATTTTGGGCATTGTTCCTTAATAAATAAAGTGAACCTCCGGGAGATGAAATGGATAGTGTAAACTTGGCTCTGTCTTCGGCTATCAATCCTCAAAATCTTCTCCTTCTACTGGGCCTTTCTTTCTTCCTGGGGTTGGCTTATGAAGATTTGTATGGGCGTGGCCAGCTTCATCACCCAGGGGGCGTTCGTACTTTTCCCCTGTTGTCCATGTCGGGTGTTTGCCTTTTTTTACTGGAGCCTCGCTATGGCCTGGTTTTTGCTGCGGGGTTGATTATCCTGGGGCTTTGGCTCTTGGCTTATTACCAATATCATTTGCGCCATAGCGCCCGTAATGAGGAGTCTGCGGGCGGCCTGGTGGCGCTGACGTCTAATCTTCTTGCTTATTTATTAGGTCCTATAACTGTTTTGGAATCGAGCTGGTTTGCGATTGGTTTGACCGTCAGTACGGTTCTATTCCTTGGAGCAAGGGACCGGTTGCATGATATTGCCCGCCAAGTCCCGACAGATGAAATTACGGCGACAGGAAAGTTTTTAATCCTGACAGGCATTATTTTGCCTCTTCTCCCGAATACGCCGGTTACAAGCTTTACCTCCATGACGCCCTACCAAGTGTGGTTGGCTGTGGTGGTTGTGAGCGGTATATCGTACGCAAGCTATTTGATCCAGAGATATAAATCTGAACAAGGCGGTATTTGGTTAACGTCAATTTTGGGCGGGATTTACTCCTCAACAATTACAACGGTCGTTTTGGCACGCCATGCCAAAGCAAAACGGATTAATCCTGAGATGTTCCATTTTAGCGTCATCCTCTCAACATCTATGGTTTATATCCGGTTGCTTGTGATCATTCTTGCCTTTAATCTTTCCCTTGCCAAACAAATGAGCGTAACGCTGATGGGTCTGTTTTTGGCTTCCTTGGTTATGGCCCTCTTCTTATATGGCAAAAGCCATAGCAAAAAGAGCCAGGATAAAAAAATCATCGTAACGCAAAAAAACCCTCTGGAATTAGTCCCAGCGCTGATTTTTGCCATTTTGTTTGTGGTGGTCTCTGTCGCATCCGCTTGGGCAAAGAAAAACTATGGTGATATGGGGTTGTATACGTTAGCGGCCATCGTTGGTGTATCAGATATCTCTCCCTTTGTGGTGAGCCTGGCGCAAGATAGCGTCTATGGATTAAACCCAAAAGTTGTTTCAGCCTCCATTTTAATAGCGGCATCTTTCAACAATTTACTGAAAGCCATATATACAGCGGCCTTTGCTGGGTGGCGCATCAGCCTTATTCCTGTTTTTCTCCTGGTCTTTCTCGCTATTGTTGGGTTCATTCAGCCGTTATGGGATCTTTGGGGGTAGTTCCGGCTTTCTTCATAAAATTAACCTTCTTCCGTTTTTTCTCACGCTTAATGACTTTTTTCCTAAATTTGTCCCATATAGCGCCGACGCCCAATTTTTTTGCTTGGTTCTGAGAGGGAGTTGAGGTTAAAGTTACAAGTGAAGATGATTCAATTTATGGCTGGATATGGAACCGTGACCTATATGTCGAACAGAAAATTTACGACGGCACATTTCGCTGACAGTCTTTTTGCAAGCCAGAAGCAGGACAATGGTTCCACCTTCTGGCTTTCTCATCCCTATATTAATGAACCCGTGAAAGATGGGCTTATGACATTTTTGCGCTTAAAACAAGAGCGCTGTCTTGGCGCCAGCTTACTGCGGGATGTTATGGAGACTATTGCCTTATGGCTAAAAAAATGCTTATTGATGCAACCCACGACGAGGAAGTTCGGGTTGCAATTGTTGATGGCAACCGGTTAGAAGAGTTTGATTCGGAGACATCGACAAAACGACAAATTAAAGGAAATATCTATCTGGCGAAGGTTGTGCGGATTGAGCCATCCTTGCAAGCTGCTTTCGTGGAATTCGGTGGCAACCGTCACGGATTTTTGCCTTTTGGGGAAATTCACCCGGATTATTTCCGTATTCCTGTCTCAGACCGCGCTGCCTCGGAAAGCGAAGCAAAATCGATAGAAGAGGTTTCTGCGCCTGAAACCAGCCCCAAAAAGAGGAAATCAAAGAAAACGAGCGCGAAAGAAGCTGAACCGTCCTTAATGGCGGAAGAGGCAGGCGCTCATGCCGAGTCCTTATCCATACCGGCAGACGATTCTGAGGAGTCAGGGGTTGACCTTGTGGATGAGGATGAACTCCCGCGTCGTCCCCGGAATTACCACTATAAAATTCAAGAAGTCATCAAGCGTCGACAGATCATGCTCATCCAGGTGGTTAAAGAAGAACGCGGCAATAAAGGGGCCGCTCTGACCACGTATTTAAGCCTTCCGGGTCGCTATTGTGTCTTGATGCCGAATGCGGGCCATCGAGGGGGAGGCATCTCCCGAAAGATTAATGATGGAACAGATCGTCGCCGGTTGCGTGACATTTTAAGAGAGCTGGAAATCCCGGAGGGGATGAGCCTCATCGTGCGCACGGCTGGGCAAGAGCGTAACAAGCTCGAAATCCGCCGGGATTTTGATTACCTCCTCCGGTTGTGGGAGGAAATCCGGGAGACAACGCTCCAATCCACCGCGCCGGCCTCGATTTATGCGGAAGGCGACTTGATTAAACGCTCCATTCGAGATGTTTATAACCGGGACATTGACCAGATTTTGGTTGAAGGGGATGAAGCTTATAAAGCTGCCAAAGCTTTTATGAAAGCCTTGATTCCAAGCCATACAAAGAAGGTTCAACCCTATAAAGATTCGATTCCTCTTTTCTATCGTCATAAAGTTGAAGAACAGATAGATGCCATGATGAACCCGACGGCAAAATTACCATCAGGGGGGTCGATTGTCATCAATCCAACGGAAGCTATGGTTGCCGTTGACGTTAACTCCGGTCAATCGACCAGGGAGCGTCATATTGACGAAACGGCGCTTAAAACCAACCTTGAAGCGGCAGACGAAATCGCCCGGCAAATGCGGTTACGTGACTTGGCTGGATTGGTCGTTATTGATTTCATTGATATGAATGATCAAAAACATATCCAGGCTGTTGAAAAACGCCTGAAGGAGGCGACACGCCACGACCGTGCCCGGATCCAACTTGGTCATATTAGCCAGTTTGGGTTGTTGGAATTGAGCCGTCAACGTTTGCGCCCCAGCTTAATGGAAACAAATTCATCTCCTTGCCATCATTGCCGGGGAACAGGGTTGGTCCGTTCTGTAGAATCTATGTCATTACTTGTCTTGCGGGCAATTGAGAACGAAGGCATCGGGGGGCGCAGTGCTGAAATCGTTGTTACCGTTCCCGCAGGTGTTGATTTGTATCTTTTAAATCAAAAGCGCTCTTGCCTAACGGCTGTGGAAGGCCGTTACCAAATGCAGGTTAGTGTTGTGCGAGATGACACGATGGTGTCTCCGGATTTTCGGATTGATACTTTCGGATCGCGAAAGACTCCCACAAACTTTCCTCAGCTGCAACCGCTTCCGGAACCGGAACCAGTGGAGGAGGAAAGCGATGTTAATCCGCACGATTCTTCCCCGGAGACGGAAAAGGGAGAAAACAAGGCGCCTTCCCATACCCTACAAGGGGAAGGAGGCAGCCGCCGCCGTCGCCGCCGTCGGCCGTTTTCTAAACGACGGGACCAGGAACGTTCCCGCAATCAAGACCAGGGTGGTTATTCTTCAGGAGATGGTCAACCCTTCAGGACGGAAGATCCAAATATCTCTATAGAAGAACAGATCGTTACAGAAATTATGGGGTCAGTTCAAAAGGATAAGCAGACGCCTGAGACGTCTCTTCATAAAGAAGGCAAATGGGAAGCGCAAGTGGATGCGTCAGGAAGCAACACGTCTGGTGGCGACCAGCCCCGGCGGCGCCGTCGGCGCGGCCGTCGTAACAACCAGCGCCATTCACAGCAACAAGGCGCGGGGGGAAGTGAAAGCCTGTCTTCAGCACCTCCGGTGCCTTCGCAAGAAGAAAGAGGAGCTGCTGATTCTTCCAAACCCTTGAAGGTGATAAATGGTCAAAAGCCGGAAGCAAGGGAAGTCACCGTCCCGATAACATCTTTGCCAGAAGGCCCAGAATCGTCTTCTCGGAAAGGGACGCATGGCCGGTGGTGGAAGCGGCTTCTGGAATCTTAAGGTAGAAGACCCAAGGCCGGTTTTTCATTCATGAGTGGTGTATCATTCTTGATTAAAGGGATCAACATGCAGAAGTTAACCCTAGCTCTGCTTTTTCTTATCTTAAGCAGTTTTATCCCCCTTGCTTGGGCGGGGTCGCATCAATTTAAAACGGGCAGCGTCCTTCTTGATGATGAAACAGACGATGCATTCCAACAATGGATCGAGAAAATTTTCAAGGCTGCCGGTTTAAGGCAGTATCAGCCCCATATTTATGTCATCGTCAATCCTGAAGTGAATGCCGCTGCTTCGCTGGGAGGGCATATCTTTATTTATTCTGAGTTTTTAATGAAATGCGATAATGCCGATCAATTCCTGGGCGTTATGGCTCACGAAGTTGGCCACATCGCAGGCGGACATGTCTCTCGTCTGGATGCGGCTCAAAATCAAGCGATTGTGCCTGCGGCGGCGGCTGTTATTTTAGGGGGCGCGCTTGCTTTGGCGAGTGGCAGTACCGCGCCGTTTGAAGCTGCCCTTGCTGGTGGGGCCCATGTTTTTGAGCGGGGCATGCTGAAATTTTCTCGCACGCAAGAGTCTTCTGCTGACCAGGCTGCCCTCTCGTACCTTGAAAAATTAGGCTGGCCTGCCGAAGGGTTATCAGAATTTTTGGACAAGCTTGGTAAGATGTATGGGCCTTCTACAAGGGTTGATCCTTACGCGATGACCCATCCTTTAACCCCTGACCGCATTCAAAGCGTTCATGATTATATCAGGAAGCATTCTTCTAAGGGTCGGTCTGTGCCATTTGACATTGAGTCTAAATTCCAGCGTATTAAAGCCAAAATGATGGCTTTTTTGGATCCAGCGCGGGCATTAGCGACCTATAAGGCAACGGATACCTCCCTTCCATCCCGCTATGCCCGGGCGATCGCGCAGTATCGATTGGGGCAATTCATGCCCGCATTGATGCAAATTGATTCATTGCTGAAACAATATCCCAAAGATCCTTACTTCCATGAGTTGAAAGGTCAGGTCTTGTTTGAAACGGGTGAAGTTGATAGGGCTGTCCCGTCTCTTCAAGCAGCTTCTTCCTTAAGACCCCATAGCCCTTTGATCAAGATTATGCTTGCCCATGCCTTAATTGAGCGTAAATCTTCTTGTGGGTCTGCTGAAGCGATAAAAATCCTGCTTCCCTTGACACAAAAATACCCTCAGAAATATCCGATGGCTTGGCGGTTACTTGGAACGGCCTATGGGAAGACCAAACAATTGGGGGAGGCGGCCCTTGCGCTGGCGGAAGAAGCCTTCTTGCAGGAGGATTATAAAGCAGCAACTTCCCAGGCCAATCGGGCGAAGGCGTTGCTCAAGGCTAACCCGAAAGCCCAGACCAGGGCGGAAGACCTCTTGGTACAAATAAAGAATAAGGCGGGGAGCTTGGCTCCTTAAGCTAAAGACGCTGGGAAAAGGCAGCTTCCTGTGTACAGGCCGGATATAGAGCGCCCCGTACACAGAAATTTCGTTCATACTTAAAGGCTTTTAAAGATGTTGAGAAGCGCTCCTAGCGTATCAACCCTTAATCCTTTCTGGTTTTCATGTTGGTTATTAAATTGAATTGGTCGGATAGCATAATTTGAAATCCATACAGGAAAACAACCGGAATTCAACGCTGTTTTTATATCTGAATCCCCGTCCCCGCAAAACCACCAGTCATCATGCCTCTTCTCCTCCAGCTCCCTTACAAGGGGACTATCCGCCACAGCACGACGAATGGCACCGATCATAGGCTTATTATGTTCAGGCTCTCCACGAATGGCACCAACAATACAATTAAAGTAACCTGCTAATCCTGATTTCTTGACATTGTTTTCTAACACCGCCTGTTCTTGGTTACTCACGACGGCAACAAAAATTTCATTTTCCTTAAGATACCTTAGGAGTGCTTCTGCATCTGGATCAATATCCAAAGGGCGCTCCTGTCCTTTTTGTTTATAGATACGCCAATAAGTTTCTGTAACGTCAGGGCGGTCTTCTCCAAATATCCCTGCAATAATTTCAGCTTGCGGCATATTTATATTCGGTAAATTCCTAAATTCTTCCAGGGTAAGATGCTGTTTTCCATGGGCTTGGACAGTTTCATCCATGACCTCATGAAGAAAAGGCCAACTGTTCGTAATCGTATTATCCCAATCAACAAACACAGCCTTAGGCAAGCTAAGATCCTCACGCTTCGCATCTGATAGGACGATCTCAGCCATGTCAATTGCCTCCTGAGCTGCGCCAATTGCCTTGGAACCCACTAAGAACGCTAGCGTAAAATGCATAGCCATGCCCAGGGATCTAAGATATTTCAGCATGTGATTTCCTTTCTCAAAAAGTTAAAGATACATAGGAACAAATTTACAAGATCTTTTTAGCAAAAATAATATCAAGTTAGCTATATTTTTCTTTTATATTAATGGCGGGTTCCCAACCTAAATCATGTTTAGCATTATGCATGTCAACCCACCTCTGAGGATGCTCTGATACCACCACGTATTTCCTGCATTTAGTAACCTTATCTGTAAGAATCGCCTCAACACATTTAATCAAGAATGTCTGCAAATCCTCTTGTGCTAGGTAAAATGTGCTCCCTTTTAAATAATTATTTTTCTCCAGTTCATAGGGGTTTTTAATACCCGTCCAACCGAAGCGGGCAAGAATTATCGTTTGGTTAGGATTTTCCTTCACAAGTTTTTTCGCATAGTTTTCAAGGTATTCTTTTGTCTGAATATAAGCTAAGTATTGCTTGTATTTTTCCCTGCCAAACTGCAAAATTGTTTCTTCATTGTTTTCTAATTCATCATCAACAGATAACTGGTAATCAGGCTTTACGGCGAGGTTACCAAATAAGATTTGTTTTATCCTTTGATTTCTTACAGCCTTACCAAACATAACCATGATCGAGCTTGCAGCAATTAACTTCACTTGCTTTTTCACACAAGCGTTTAAGACGTTAGCTGTAATTATATTGTTTTTCTCGATCTCTGTAATGGTCTGGTTTTCAAGGATGGCAGCGAGGTGCAAAACACAATCGGGGTTTTCAACATTAAGGAGTTCTGTAAACTTTATGCCCCCCTTTGCCGTTGCTAAGTCAATTTTTATGATTTTGTTCCGTAATTCAGCAGAGATCGATTGATCTACCCCTTCCATGGCAAAGCGGTTTGTGGGGTCATATCCTGCTTTATTATCAACGAGGATAAGCTGGTAGCCTTTAAAGGCTTTGCAAGCATTATACCCTATCCAACCATTCGCGCCGGTAATGACAATTTTTTTTGGCCTGCCCCCCTCAAGGGTAGGTTTCCCCGCGCATTCCATTGGTACTGGATATAAAAAGAGGCATGATACCCAAAGCGTCATTCTCGTGATCATCTTCAAAAAACCATTCATAAATCCCTTCCAAGCTTTATAGGAGGCTGGCAAAGATAACATCCTCATAATTTCTCGTGTTTAACAATCGATTCCACAGTGGGGAATAACAATTGAACATAATAGGTAGAATAAATTCCTTAAAAAGGTAAAGTTAGGTGAATTTTATATAAGATTTTACGTAGCCTCCACACTCCTCCTGAGGGCAATTCTAACAGAGATAGAAAAAACTTCCTTGTTGAAGACGACAATATCCAATAGAAAACCTCCACAGGGAGATGAGGAGACAGGTATTCCCGAAGATTTTTCTTTGCTATAAATAAGCAGATGCGGGAGGAAAAATGAATCCCTATCACCATAGAAATGAGCTTTTTATTCACTTAAAGTAGCGCAGGACATGAACGAGATGAATTTATCTAAAAAAATTAGTTTTCTTTTTGCCACGATATTCTGTTGTTTATCGTCAATATTAAGCACTATCGCATTTGATGGCGAGAAGGAAGAAAATGCGGGCTTGGCTCAACAGCCATGGACTGTTCAAAAGGCAACACCTGAAGATCTGGAATGTTTCTCTTGCATCGAGCGAATTGGTTCATACA
>JAJONN010000047.1 GCA_021323455.1 Alphaproteobacteria bacterium
GCCAGGTGCCGCTATTATGGTTCCCACTCCACCACCTGCCTTCCTGACCCTGGTAACGTTAGGAGGGTTATGGATGTGTTTTTGGAAAAACCGCTGGCGATGGGGAGGGCTTGTGCCTTGTTGCCTGGGTTCCCTGTCCCTGCTTTTCCATCATTCCCCAACCGTTTACGTAGCTGGTGACGGTTCGGTTATGGCCTATCGCGAAAAGCAGGTACTTTATGTTTCCCATCTGAAGCGGGGCAGTTTTTTTACCGACCAGTGGATGAAAGAGTTAGGCCTGAAGCAAAAGAAGGAATGGACGGAAGATCAGGTAAAGATTGGGCCTGTTTTGTTGATCCGTCCCCGTACTTTCCCTTTAAAAATCCCAAAAGAAGCCTGCCAGGAGAAAGCCCTTGTCACAACGGCTTATGTTTGGCGTGAGTGCAAAAGCTGGCGGCATATGCCAGAAACCCTCATTGATCGGTATACATTAAAGCGTGATGGCGCTTGCCAACTTTGGGTCACGCCCCAAGGCATTAATATGAAATCTGTCCACGCTTCCTTGGGGGAAAGGCCTTGGAGCGCAAAACCCTGACCGCACTTTCTCTTGAACCTCTCTCTTGCATTTTATTCACAGCATCTAAAATTTAAAAATAAACGATTTCAGAAAAAATCATTGACATTTTTTTATGAATAGTTACATAAAAATTACATTTCATAAGTATTGTTAAATCAAATTTTAAATAGGATTAAATTATGTTAAATTTTAGTTTTAAAAAAATACTATTAATGGCAGTAGGCTTATTGTTGTCAGATTCATTGGTAACTTACGCTGCTGATCATTACAACGACGGTTTGGATGAGGAAGAAGCGCTTGCTCGTGCTTTGGCTTTATCTGCTGAACAGCACCAGAAAGAACAACAAGAATTACGGCGTGTTTCAGCCCTACCTCTTCCAGGAGCAGACCGTTACCAAGCAGCCGTGCCTAATGTTCTCACTAGGAGCCGTGCAGAAGAGGCTTACGATCGCCAGAGATCAATCCTAATCCCAGGATTCGAATTAGTTCTTTCTGCTGCAGGTGACAATAGGGCTGGCGGATTTGGAAGAGACCGGGCACTAGATAATTTGGGCGAGGCCGGTAGGGATGAGCAAAGGAGCCGTGAGGTTGCTGCCGCTCTACGTCGTAAAGAAGAGGCTCGCGCTCGTCAGGCAGCATTAGAAGCAGCCGCAGCTAAGGAGAGAGCTGTTGGAGTTGGAGCAGACCGGGGGCCAGATAACCTGGGCAAGGTCGTTAGTCCTGAGGAAAGAAGCCGTGAGATCGCTGCCGCTATGCAGCGTAAAAAAGAGGCTCTCGCTCGTCAGGCATTAGCAGGAGCGCCCACAGTAAAGGCAAGGGGAGTTGTTGCTCCTCTTAGGGATCCTGTTGTTCACAACGAAGTTGAGGAAGGAAGCTAGAGCCTTTGCGGCGACCCCTGTCGTGCTACCTGTTGGAGATAAAGATCATAACAGGAAGGGGCTTCAAGGCTGGAAGGGAAAAGGTGTACGCCTTGAAAAACGTTAGGAAAGAACGACGCAAAGCCTGCCAAGCTTTTTACGGCCATCAGCTCCATGGCGAACGCTACACAAATCGTCATTTAATAAATAAACCCCGCCGCCCCTTGTTTCACAAGAAGGGTGGCGGGAACATCTCCTTAAAAAACCGCACGCTCTATTTTTCGTCACCTTGAACCCAGGTGAGAGATGGCGCCACTTGGGCCGACGGAATCAAGATCCTCTCGCGACCTGACACGCAGGTGGGAACCATATACCAAAACCACGGCTTTGGCAGGGACAGTTCCCGAGAAGTTAGATAGGGTCCGGGGATGTCATTCCATCTAACGTAGCAGCGCCATCTTTGACTATACTTACTATACTTGAATCTTCCTCTGGTTTGCAAGGTAAACGATGATGGTTATGTTTTGATTGTTTTACGTATTTTCCCAACTGTCGCCCCAACCCACCTTGGTTGCTGCCTTGTAGCGTCCTTTATCGCGCTTTGAGATGGTTTGGCGCGTGAGTCCTGCTTTTGCGCATAAATCTAGGGTTACATGGCCGGAGCGTTGCAAGGGCTTACGGATAACGCGAGCGGAAGCGCGCGGAGTTGGGGTTCGCAAAGCCACGAGAAAGCTAAACTTCTCATCCTCATAGGGCAAGGAAACGCCTTTAATTTCCCGATGGAAAGAAGGCCGGGACAGGCGCGTTGAAAAATGGCACCAATCTCCGGCTTTGAGAGGACATGCGTCATGATGAGGGCACGGCGCGGCAATAAAAGCCCCCATTCCCGTCAATTGATCCCGTAATCCCATCAATTGCCGGTATCCTGTAGGGGTTCCCGGCATCACGATTACAACCCCTTTTTCTCCATGATCCCAAGCTTTTTTTAACACTTTTGCCTGGTCTTCAGCACTTAGTTCGTTCAACACATAGGATAAAATCACAAGATCATACGTCATATCTCGCGGTGCAGTCAGCAGGTTGGCGTGTTGGAAAGAAAAAGTCTGATGGGCAATTTCAGGGACACCTTTGAAGAGATGCTGAGACACCTCGCTCATAAAGGCATCTCCTTCAATTAAGTGGAGACGCTTACACTCCGGCCAATGCAGTGCGGCAGCTAGTGCTGCCGTTCCTGGTCCGGCTCCTAAATCCAGAACAGACGTTACGCTTTCTAGAGGGACATGGGGTAAAACGGCTTTTGCTGCGGCGAACGTCGCTGGTAACCGTGCCGCTATGTAAGCAACGGCCTCATGAGGAGAAAAAAATCCGCTTTGGGGTTCCTTCTCTTGCAGCATTCGGTACCGCTGTGTTAGCTGCTCCCGCGCTGTTCTGAGGGAGACGGTGCTGGCTCCAGCCGTATCCAGAAGGGACTGGATACGGCTCTGAAGAGAGAAGGGGAGCAGAGGCTTTTCCAAATATTCTAACTTAATTTTTTAATCTAATGAGGGAAGTTGCTAGAGGTAAATACAACTTTCTTGCCCTTGATCTTTGCTGCGTATGCTTCAGAATTTTTTAAATAAGCTGCGTACCCTGGAAAAGCCTTTGTGTACTCAGGATGGTTCCCTATTTTTGCCTTATAACGAGCGTACCGTTCCAAGAGATGACTTTTGGCTGCTTGTGCCTCATCCAAAGAGGCATTCTGCAAAACAAGCACCTGACAGAATGTGGTTCTGTTCGGACAGATTTCTTCCTGGACGAGAAACTTTTGTTGAGAATTTTCGTATTGTTCCTCTAATAAAAACAAAAATAAAGTATTTTTTCTCCTAAGCTTGAAGGGCTCTAGCCGAGAACTTGCAAAAAAACTACACTCGCTAGAAGAGAGGTTGATAAGGCAATACAAGCGAATAGGAGCCTGGAACCCAAACTCGTTCACTTCCCTTTGACAGCGTTCTTGTAATGCCTGTATGTTAACAGGCCTTAAAATAGGCTCAATATTTGACTTCAAAGGCTTAAGCGGTGGTTCGAAGAAGGAAAAATGATAAACTTTTTGAAGGTTGGATAGCGGTAGTTTTGGATTTAGGAGCCTCTCTCCTTGCTCTCCATTCTTCTCTCTTTTTTTGTTTTGTTATTATTTAAGATGAATGATACGGACGGGATGCTGGAAATAGAAAAACCAACATTCAAACATATTATTCAATTTAACATAACTTAATCATTTACACCATCATATTCCGCGTCGCAGCCGGCAACCGGACAACAAGGCCATCCAGCTCTTCTGTCATAATGATCTGGCACCCTAAACGGGATGTTTGCGTCAACCCAAACGCGAGATCTAGCATATCTTCTTCATCTTCCGTTGCTGTTGAGAGCATGTCGTACCATTCAGGCTCCACAATCACATGGCATGTTGAGCAAGCCAGTGAACCTTCGCAAGCCCCTTCCAAGTCGAGCTTATTTCGGTGAGCAATTTCCAGAAGCGATAAGCCAACTGGTGCTTCAACGTCAACGCGGTCGCCCGATGGCGTAATAAATGTCATTTTTGGCATTTCTTTTTAAAACTCCCGTTCATTTTTATGTTTCTGATACAGACATTTCTGCTCTATCAACAGGTACAGCAAAACATTCATTCTGTCGACTGCTGTACCAGGCGTTCTATCCGCCGCGTCGCGAAAGGGACGCTCATGGACTCTAGTATTTTTTGTCGTTCTACAATGGCGTCTTGATCTGCGTCTGTCAAGCGCTGCTCTAAAGCTGTCATCGCTTGGAGCAAGCTTTCTCGCTCAATGGTTGTGAGTAAATTCCCGTCAACCTGAATGGCTTTATCTAACTGGTGAAGGAGTTGTTGGGCTTTTACCCGTGTTTCAGCTAGAAGGCGGTTTTTCAGGTCGAGCGAGCCGTGTGCCGCATTTTCCCGCAAGATTCGGTGATAATCCTCTTCCGTCAAGCCATAGGAGGGTTTAACGGTCACTTCTTGCTGGGTATTGGTTGTTTTTTCCCTGGCACTCACCGTGAGCAATCCATCCACATCTACCTGAAAGGTTACGATAATCCGGGCAGCTCCTGCCGCCATAGGGGGAATGCCTGTTAATGTAAATTCTCCTAAAGAGCGGCAATGCTGAACCATTTCCCGTTCCCCTTGGAGGACATGGATTTTTATCGCGGTTTGGCCGTCTTGGTACGTCGTAAATTCTTGAGAAAAGGCAGCCGGGATGGGCGTATTGCGGGGGATAATCTTTTCAGCCACGCCTCCCATTGTCTCAAGTCCCAATGACAGGGGTGTTACATCCAGCAAAAGTGTCTCTGCCCCTTGCGTCAAGGCTTCCGCTTGCAAAGCGGCACCCAGGGCCACCACTTCATCAGGGTTCAGGTTTGTCAGGGGAAGTTGCCCAAAAAATTCAGCAACCCGTCCTGAAATGAGGGGCATACGTGTTGTCCCGCCCACCAACACAACTCCTTTGATGTCTTTAGGCGTTAAGCCCGCATCTAGTAAAACACGCCGGCAAATATCAATAGTCTTCTCGGCAAGAGGGGTTGCTAAATGTTCCAGCGTAGTTCGATCAAAGGGACAGTCCTGATTTTCAAATACGGCCCATCTTCCCCATTCCTGCCTGGATAAATATTCTTTTATGGAGCGGGCTGCTTTCAGGGCTTGCTTGTAAAGCCCTGGCGTCAGGTCAATTTCAGGGGATGCATGGTGGAAATATTCCACAATTAAACGGTCAATGTCATCTCCTCCCAAGGTAACATCCCCGCCCGTTGCCAATACTTGAAAGACCCCTTTGGCCATCCGTAAGAGGGAGAGATCAAAGGTTCCGCCTCCTAAATCATAAACCGCGTAAACGCCTTCACTCCCTTGGTCCAAACCATAGGCTAACGCTGCTGCTGTTGGCTCATTAATCAACCGCAGCGCTTTTAATCCTGCGAGGGCAGCTGCATCTTTCGTTGCTTGCCGCGCTGCTTCATCGAAGTAAGCGGGGACGGTAATGACGGCTTTCTCAATGGGATGGCCCAAAGCCGCCTCAGCCTGGGTTTTAAGGGCACGTAAAATATCCGCTGCCACTTCAACAGGGGTTTTCATGCCTGCCCCAACCTTCAACTGCGCCATGGTATCTGTAGTGCCTTGATCAGCAATGGTGAGCGTATATTTTCCGGAAATCTCCCTTGCTTCTGCGCTGGATCGGCCCATCAGCCGTTTTGCAGACATCACCACCCGGTCCGGTGATTCATCGATCAAGTCAACGGCCTCCTCCCCAACGATGGGCCTACGGCCGTCAAGATAGGCTACAACAGAGGGTAAAAGGCGCTGTCCTCTTGCATCCACCAAAGCTTTAGGGAGGCCGTTTTCAGAAAACGCAACGACGGAGTTGGTGGTTCCCAAATCGATGCCGATAGCAAAAGCCTGGGATAGTTTTTCCTGGACAACGCTGGAAACGGGTTCTGTAATTTGCAGGAACATGGGCTGTTGTTTTCTCCTTACAGCACTTTAAGGGAAGACTGTTGCTGGCGGGCTTTAATATCTTCCTCCAGCTTTGATAAATACATCAGGCGCAAAAACAGCCCTGGCAATTCTTGGTCTTGGTTTTGCCGTAGGGCCCTTGAAAAAGAGGTCGTAAGCTTTTCCAAACGGTCGTGGACTTGGCTTTCCAAAAGGCTAAAATGTTGGGGGGTGTCCGCTTCTGCCAATGCTTCTCGCAACCCCATCATTTCTTCTAAAACTTCAGAGTCCTGGACGACTTTTCCCTCTTCACCCACCACCTCAATGCCCCGTAACCTGAGCAGGGATTTGGCCCGAAATGTTGGATTTTTTAACACTTCATAAGCCTGGTTCAAGGAAGAAGAGTGGGCAGCGGCGGCCTGGCGTTCAGGTTCTGAATGGTGGACAAAGCGGTCTGGATGCGCCAACGCTTGGCGGGCAAAATACGCCTCGTCAAGGGCTGTCAGGTCTACCTCAAAGGTTGGTTCCATCCCAAGCAGGGCAAAGGGGTCAAACGTTTCCCTAAACATGGAATGACTTCCCACAACCACAGCGTCCTTTTTCATTAGGATTGCGGAAAATAAATCCGGACTGCATTTTTTCTTCCACGTAATCCATTTCTGTACCCAAAATAAAGAGAGTGGCTTTTGGATCAATTAAGATCGTTATCCCCTCTCTTTCCATAATTTCATCCATTGGATTTTTCTCATCAGCATATTCCAGGGCATAAGATAACCCGGAACACCCTTTGGTGCGAATACTAATGCGGATCCCAACAGACGGCGTCCCGCGCTGGGCCAGCAAGGTTTTTACCCGCTCAAAGGCTGCATCGGTTATCGTTATTGGGGCTGGCCGCGTTGTGGCTTCGGTCATAAGTGCACCTTCATATTGCCGGTCCTTCGGGGTTGCCTGTTTTGGACTGGTAGTCGGCGATAGCTGCCTTAACGGCGTCTTCCGCCAAGATTGAGCAATGGATCTTTACAGGCGGCAACGCCAAAGCTTGGGCTACTTCCGTATTGCGGATGGCTTTCGCTTCCCTCAAGGTCTTTCCTTTTACCCATTCTGTGATAAGGGAGCTGGAGGCAATCGCCGACCCACACCCGAAGGTCTTGAACTTCGCATCTTCAATAATCCCATCCTTATTGACCTTGATCTGAAGTTTCATGACATCACCACAGGCGGGTGCTCCGACCAGGCCGGTTCCGATGGTTGTATCATTTTTGTCAAAAGACCCAACGTTACGGGGGTTTTCATAATGATCAATAACTTTGTTGCTATAGGCCATTTATTTTCTCCTTAATTAAATTATATAGGCTTCTTTGGAAACCGAGTAGACTTCTTTCAAGACCGAGAACTTTGGTTCAGGGCAAGGCGACAGTTTTCAAAGAAGCCTAATGGCCAGACCACTGAATATTTTTTAAGTCAATCCCTTCCTGCACCATTTCCCAAAGAGGGCTCATCTCCCGTAACCGTATGACGGCTGCCACAACCTTCTCAATGGCCGTATCCACGTCTGCTTGTGTTGTAAAACGCCCTAACCCAAACCGCTTTAATTCCCATCATTAATCCTTCTCCTTCAACATAGGCAAAACTTAAATTTAAGTTGCCTGGAATGCGGGGTGCGCCCGCGCCATTCAAATAAACATCGGCCAGTTGGCTTGTCAGTCCTTGATGAAGGCGGTCGCTTAACTCTTTGATGCGTGCTGCCTCTGATGTCATCTCGTTTTGGGCAATCGCACAAGCTTCTCCTAAGCCCACACATAAGGGTGTTGGCAAGGTGCCAGAACGCATGCCGCGCTCTTGACCCCCGCCATTAATGATCGCCTGGAGCCGAACACGGGGTTTGCGGCGCACATAAAGCGCACCGATTCCTTTTGGGCCATAAATTTTATGTCCCGAAATACTCAGCAGATCAATATTCATCGTTTCAACGTCAAGGGGAATTTTACCAACCGCTTGGGCAGCATCCGTGTGAAAAAACACCCCGGCGTCTCGGCATATTTTGCCAATTTCTGCCAAAGGTTGTATCACGCCGATTTCATTATTGACGGCCATAATAGAAACCAGGACTGTATCCGGGCGGATTGCGTCCCGCAGGTTGGCAAGGTCAATCAAGCCATCTGGCTGTACCGGCAAATAGGTTACGGAAAAACCGTCTTGCTCAAGATGACGGCAACTGTCCAAGACACATTTATGTTCGGTTACGCAGGTGATGATGTGGGTCTTCTTGTCTTTATAAAACTCGCTCACGCCTTTGAGGGCTAAATTGTTGGACTCTGTCGCTCCGCTGGTAAAGATAATTTCCCGGGGGTCCGCTCCAATCAGTGCAGCGACTTGCGCCCGTGCTTTTTCAATGGCTTCTTCGGCTGCCCATCCATGGGGATGGTTACGGGAATGCGGGTTACCAAAAATTTCCGTAAAGTAAGGCACCATCTTGCTAACGACCCGTGGGTCACACGGTGTTGTTGCTTGGTAATCCAGATAGATTTGTTGATACGCTGTCATTTTTTGTCCTTCTTCATCATATACTTTACAGCGTCCCGGCCCGCTCATAAATACCTGCCCAAACACCTAAAAAACGATCAATCAAATCCGGCGGGTTGGCAAGTCCCAGGCTGACCCGAATGGAGCACCCGGCAAGCTCTTCCGGTACGCCCATCGCGGCTAAAACCCGTGAGGGCTTGACTTTTCCGGATGAACAAGCAGAACCGGCTGAAACGGCGATTCCCGCCAAGTCAAAACTCATAACCTGAGTGGCGCTTTGAACGCCCTTCATTGCCATAAGCGTTGTGTTGGGCAGGCGTAGCGCTTCATTTGCCAAGAACACAACCTCTGGTTGCTGTTCCTTGAGGCGTACCTCTAACGTATCCCGCAACCTGCCAACAGCAGCCCAGCCATCAGATTTCGCCTCTTTTAAAGCAGCGGCAAAACCGAGAATGCCCAAAAAATTTTCTGTTCCAGAACGCAAAGAGCGCTCCTGACCCCCCCCTCGCAATTGCGCTTTAAGTGGTATTTCTGTGCGCATCACCAAAGCTCCCACCCCTTGAGGGCCTCCTAACTTATGGGCTGAAAGGGAAACCAGATCGATTCCTTCCCAAAAGGATGGCAAGCGTCCAACTGCCTGGGCAGCGTCACAATGGACAAAGACCTCATACTGCTTCGCAAGCTCCACGACCTGAGCGAGAGGTTGAACAACCCCCGTTTCATTGTTAGCAGCCATGACCGAGACCATCGTTCGTTGGCCCTTATCTTTTAATAAAGATTCAAGAGCCGTTAAATCGATCCTTCCCTGGCGGTCAACTGGACATACAATGCGGTCTGGCCGCGCTTGGTCAACGGAATCATGCTCAACGGCAGAGACGATCACGCGGCCCTGAAAGCCGCACAGCGCCAGGTGATTGGCTTCTGTCGCTCCGCTGGTAAAAATAACTCCTGCCGACTTTGCGTTAAAAAAATTAGCCACCTCAAGGCGGGCTTGCTCAATTTTTTGCCGTACATGTCGCCCGAACTGGTGGACAGAAGACGCATTGCCAACCAACGTCATGCCTTCTTCCATGGCTTTCCTTGCTTCCTTGCATAAGGGCGCTGTCGCATTGTAATCCAAGTATAAAGTCATGGGATAGCCTGGCTTCTTCTGGTGGATTGCGGCAAGGTTGGATCCATAAAAATACCGAAGCGGCCTATGCCCGCAATCCGTTTTTCACAAACATCTGCAAGGGTGATGCGTGTCAGGAACAACTGGACAACAGCGCCCAGCTCATCCCACAAATCGTGGGTCAGGCACCGCTCACTTGTGATGCGGCATCCAACTGACGATCCCTCTTTACAGCGTGTCGCCTTCATGGGTGTGTCAACAGCGGCGATAATATCCAGGATGCTTACATGCTCGGCTGTGCGGGCCAACACATATCCACCTAGAGAACCACGGCTGCTTTTCACGAGTCCTGCCTTGCGCAGCTTTCCAAAAAGCTGTTCCAGGTAGGCGAGGGGAAGTTCCTGCCGGTCGGCAATTGTTGCCAGGGAAACAGGGCCGGACCCTTCTTCCTGGGCCACGTCAACCATCGCTGTTACAGCATACCGCGCCTTTGTGCTTAATCGCATCCAAATCCTTGCTATTTTTCGTAGCTGTTCTCAAAAAGCCGTGCTAGACTTCTTGCGATGCCTTAAATTAATGGGTCCCAGAGGGGAGTATCCCTCATCTGGTCTAAGGAATATCTATTCCGACTAATTTAGTCAAGTATTCTTTTTGAGAAAGAGGAGGAAGAAACGTTGTGTCAGAAGTAATTTTTAATGGCTCTGCCGGCCGCATTGAAGGGCGCTATCACCAGACCCATCGGGACGGAGCGCCGGTTGCTGTCATCTTACACCCTCACCCTCAATTTGGGGGGACGATGAACAATAAGGTGGTTTATGCCCTTTACCGAAGTTTTGTGGAGCGGGGCTTCAACACCTTGCGTTTCAACTTTCGCGGCGTTGGGCGATCTGAAGGAAATTATGATAATGGCGAGGGAGAACTGAATGATGCTGCTTCTGCCCTTGACTGGCTCCAGGCTAATAACCCCAATGCCTCTGCCTGCTGGGTTGCCGGTTTTTCCTTTGGGGCTTGGATCGGGATGCAGCTTCTCATGCGTCGCCCTGAACTGGAAGGGTTCGTGTCCATCAGTCCGCCAGCGGACCGCTATGATTTTGGCTTCCTGGCCCCTTGTCCTGTACCTGGCTTAATCCTGCAAGGCGACAAAGACGAAATTGTCCCCCATACATCCGTTGCGGGCTTGGTAAGCAGGCTACAACTCCAACGGGGGATTAATATTGACTACCGGACGGTTCCCTTGGCTGGCCACTTCTTTGCGGGCCAGCTGGCAGAGCTGCGCGCCCATGTCGAGGATTATTTATCAAGGAACCTTTTGCGCAGCAGCATTGTTGTTAATCAGTAGTCTTCTGGTTATCGGGTTCCCCCTCACGGCGCTTTGTTGGCAAGTGAGGGGGCAGAACGTCAATTAAGCCCCTAATCTTTTCTTGCGAATAAAATAGAGAGGACTTTAAAAGGATCATGGTCTAACAAATCTTCAATGCACTCAACAGAGAGGCCAGCGTCTTGAAGTTTTTTGAGTCCTTCTTGATCTATAATGTGCTCAGAATCTTCATCATGAAGCCATTTCTGATAATAAAGCTGGCATAATTCCCCGTCGTTGAGATAATAGTAAAGCCTCATAAGGGTATTATCAGCATCAGCGCCAATCTCTTCATTCCCGCCATGATTCAGAGAACCAATCTGTAGGATAATGTAATTTTTTTCCTCTGGTGCATGTTCGGCAAGGGCAGCGAGAGCGGATAGCTTCTCAGAAATTTCTACCCGACCACATTCAATAAAGGCTTTCAAAAAGGGAATCGTTCTTTCCCGATCAGTTTTTATGAGCTGAGTAAACGTATTATTATAAAGATTGATTATGGAGAGCAATTTGTTTGTTCCCACCTGGAACAAGCGGCGTGTTAACTCCCCCAGCTCCTCAGGATAATGATAGCGGCAAAGGTTGTTGAAGACACAAACAGAGCTGTAGAAAGCCCCCGAAATAATGTTGTCACATTGCAAGGGATCATCTATAAGGTGCAGAATTTCTCTCATCCGTTCTCGAACTTCGGGCCGTTTTTCTGCCTGCATCAGCAGCGAAAGGGCTTGAAACTTCAAATGAAAATTAAGCTCTTCCCAATAAAGGTAAAGACCTTCGGAAAATTGTCGGATACGAGATTGAATATCCCGATCTTCAATTTCTCTGATTTTATCGTCGCTGAACGCCTGAATTTTAAGAGGTACGGTGTCTGCATTATCTGGTAATGCAATGACTTTACGAAGGATTTCAGCGGCGAGATGGGGGCGTTCTAAAGAAAGGGCGTTGCTAATTAATGTAACGCTATCATGACCTTGGCAGAACTGAGGGTTTTGGATGCACCAGCCAATTATTTGAGCGGCTGCCCTTCTTTGTTGGGCATTACCATAAAGAACAAGAAAAGTATTATTTAGGGTAGCAATACTCATTCCCGTCCTTAAAAAAAGCTCCCTTGCAATAACAGCCCTTTCTTGAGAAGCCGCTGTATGCGAAAACCCATAGAGTCTCATCAATTTTTCAAGTGTTTCATAATAAACGCCTGGCCGGGTTGGGTTAAGCGACAGCAGCCGTAGTTTATTAAGGGATAACCCGTAGGGGTGAGGATATTCCTGAAGTAATTTCATAATAGGGTCTTCAGGGTTAGCCACATCGACACGAGACGCTGCCAGGGCGATCTTGATAACCGTATAAAGTCTACCAAGATCTTCCTCACTTTGACCTTCAAGTCGTGGGGGAAGGGTGTCTTCGTATTGCCGGAAAGTGGCTTGCAAGAAAGCCGGCTCAAACCACCTGGCGAGGTCCGCTGCGCAGACGCCCATTCGCGAGGCAAGGTTGATGATACCGTCTTGTGTGCTACAGGTTGCGGCGCGAAGGCGGCCAAGAGCAATGTTGGGGGCGTTTCGTTCTGCCAGGTAATCAGGATCTAAGTAGAAGGGAGAGAGGCGTGAAAGTTGATTAAAATAAAGGCAAGTTTGTCCTGCGCCTAAAAGAAGTGTTTGAGGATCGAAACAGGGAAAAAGATAATAACGGAGGACTGTTAAAGGGACCTGGAATATAGCGGGGTATCCCTGCGCTGCCACCGCTTTGTTCAACGCTTCTTTGGCACTATCTAACATTTTTAGATTGTTTTCATCTTGCTCTTTAAGGGGCTTATAAGGCTGTGAAAATGCTGCTTCTACAATAGTGCGCAGAGCTGCAAGTGATGGGTCTCTTTCTGGTTCTTTCCTCTCCTCCTCTGGGCTACTGGCAAATACCATAGCGCTCATAGCAATCCATAAAGCAGGTAAATAAGTTTTCAAAAACCGGCTTCCAAGCATATTATTAACTCCTTTGCGGGTGAAGCAAGTGGACAATTCTAAAATCTGAACAATGGCATAGGGAGCGGGCTGCAAAAGTCGGTAGGGACGGCCCATTCATCTATAGGGATGGCCTCCTGCCTCTTACAAAATTTGACATCTCCCCCCCACTTTTGGCAACTGATTTTTTCTTTAGGATATGAAGTTGTTGGAAGGAAGAGGGGCCAAAAACATTTTCTTTGCGCAATGCTTATTTGAAACAACCATTGGCGTTGGAAGACCAACAAGAGGGCGGCGGTCTTTTTAAAATTTTGTAAAGCAGAGGGGGTTGCAGAACTGCGCGCCCCGTAGAGGGCTACTTGTCAAAGAACCTTGCGCAGCAGTATCGTTGTTAATCAGTAGTCTTCTGGTTATCGAATTCCTCCTCACGGCGCTTTGTTTGCGCTCGAGGGGGCGTTCTTTAAATTTTATTTATAATTATCTAAATTTATTTTAAATAATTAATGTTGACTCTTAATTATTTATATACTACCTAAGCATAGGCATTCTTATTAATAAGCAATCTTCTATCGCCTATCAAAAAAGGAATATTAAGAAATGAAAATATCTCATTATACCCGTTTAGCTTGTATGATCGTAGCGTGTTCTTTGTCATTCATATCAGGTACTTTTGCTGCTGATGGTCAAAAGGAGGATCTAAGAGGAGACCAACATTTCTCAACGATAGGCTGTGGAGAAGAAGATGCTAGAGTAGCTGAGAGTAGGGCAGTAGCTGCTACAGATGGGGAAATAGCGGGAATTGAAAGGGCTGCCTCTTCGATCAAAGAGGAGGAACAATATTTAAAGGCCCTCAGTAGACTTCAGGAAATGGATGATGAATATAATAAACAACCTAAAGAGAAAGTTAAGAAGGACGCTTTAATAAGAGGAATACCAGATGATTGCCTTGGAGGAATATGCCAATATTTGGATGAACATGAGTTAATAAGCATTAGGACAGCTTCGAAGAGTTTATATTACTCAGAGGCGGGAGGGTGGTTCGGGATTTGTTTGGCTAATGGCTCAACCAATCACATCCGCCATCTTTCATCCCCCTTCTCAGCCTCACAAATACGTGCTGCCTTATGTATACGTAGGCGTCTCTTGCAGCCTCATATGATACTTAATGAGGATGAGTTATCGTTTATTTCACATACCTTGAGAGAGGATACAAGGTTTGAAATTGCTGCGGCTTACTTAGAAAAAAATCCAGCTATGATTTACACTAATTTAGTACAGCTTGCTCAGAAAGGAAGCGCTCACGCTCAAATTCTTATAGTAAGTGCTCTGTTTAAAGGAGACTTAGGGCAACATGCCCGCCCTGAAAGAGAAAGATATGACGAGCTTAAAGCTTGGGGGTTAAGAAGTGATCCGTCAATAGCCCAAGAAGCAATGTATTGTCTTGCGTCTGCACTTTATTTAGGGCTAGAGGATATTTACTCCCCCGAAGACAGGTTTAGGGAGCTGCAAGACCTAGCCCAACAAGGCTATCAAGCGGCTCAAGAGGGTGTTGCAAAGGCTATATATGAGGGAGAGCTTGGTCAAGATGCTCGCTCCCCCGAACAGAGGTTTAGGAAGCTGCAAGACTTGGCCCAGCAAGGCAATCAGAAAGCTCAAGAATTGATTGTTAAGGCCGTATATGAAGGAAATCTTGGTCAAGCGGTTCGCTCCCCCGATGAGAGGTTTAGGGAGCTGCAAGGCTTGGCGCAACAAGGCGATCAAGAAGCTCAAAAATTGATTGTTAAGGCCATCTATGAAGGAGAGCTTGGTCAAGGTGTTCGCATTCCACAAGAAAGATTTAGGGAGCTGCAAGACTTGGCGCAACAAGGCAATCCAGAAGCTCAAGAGTGCGTTATAAGGGCTATATATTATGACCATATTGCAAGAAAGTTTGGGCAGGATGATCGCGTACCAGAAGAGAGGTTTAGGGAGTTACAAGATTGGGCGCACCAAGGCGATCAAGAAGCTGAAAAATATATTGCAGAGGCTATATATGAGGGAAAGCTTGGTCAAGGGGTTCGCTCCCCCGAACAGAGGCTTAAGGATCTTCTAGATCAGACAAGACAAGGTAATAAAGAAGCTCTGTATTTCATTAGCAGAGCCGTATATGAAGGAAAGCTTGGTCAAGGTACTCGTTCCTTTGAAGAGAGGTTTAAGGAGCTTCAGGAACTTGCATTAATCGGCAATCAAGAAGCTCAATTCTTGGTTTATAACGTCGTTCGTAACGGAGAGCTTGGTCAGAAGGCTTGCCCTGAAGCAGTAGAGCAAATTGAAAACTATTATAAAGTTTATAAGGAAATGTTGGCGGCTTTTACCACAAGCGGGTTAAGCACAAAGGATAATAAGAAAAAAGAGACCTGATGCAGCATAAGTTCTAGGTGGCGGTTAAGGCCATCAAAGGAGATCCGCTGGAGGATCCAGTAATATGAAGTTATCTTTACTCTTTACTAATGACTGAGGTGAAGATGATCTGTTTTGGTTGGCGGGTTTTTCCTTACTTTAAGAGGAAGCTCTTGAAAGAGATGCGTCAAGAAAGTATAGTGAACCGTTGTTAACTCATGGGAACAAACTCCATGTCCTGCGACCCCATGTCTCCCGAAAAAGTAACCGAGCTTTTTGCCCGCCTTGCGGCCCAGACACCTCACCCGCAAACGGAACTTTTTTATACAACTCCCTATACGCTTCTGGTCGCGGTCATATTATCAGCGCAATCAACGGATGCGGGGGTTAACAAGGCGACCAAAACTCTTTTTCCCCTTGTGGATAGCCCGGAAAAAATGTTGGCTATGGGGATAGATGGCTTAATCCATCACATCAAAACCATCAACCTTTATCGCACAAAAGCCAAAAATATCATGGCAATGTCGC
>JAJONN010000048.1 GCA_021323455.1 Alphaproteobacteria bacterium
AGATCCCCGGATGCAGAAATGGTAAGGCCCTTGGTGGCTGTGGTGATGGATGCGGGTGCCGTGCTAACATTAACAGATAAAGCCGTTCCACCCGGCGTGACTGTTATTCCTGTGGAAGATGGGTTAAGAATGTTGGAGACGCTCAAAGGGCTGGCAACCTCATAAGTGTAAGTTGATGCTGTCGAAATCCCTGCTGCCTTCAGGATCGTGCTGATCTCACCTGCATAGGGGGAAAGGACCTGGTTCCCAACAGTGCCTGTGAGTTGTGAGTTGGGAAAGGCAAAACGAATTTGAGGGCTGAAGAAAAAACTGCTGCTGTTAAAGGTTTGGACATAGATAAAACCCCCAAGGTTCGTATTAAACAGCGTGACTGGGCTGGGAGCCGTGGTAGCATCAGCAATGCTGGCCGTTGCCCCCACATTTTTGAGAAGGCTGGCGAACATACTTTGTGTGTTGGAGGCGTCGTGGGCCAGGGTGATTTTGGTGATTTCAAAAGCAGGCTTGGCGCTCGCGCTTTCAGAAATCGTTCCTGCCGCTGAGACTGTTTCTTTAAGGTTTTTGGCGTCCTGGTTGCCAAGGGATTCCTGGCGGTTGCCGGGTTCTTGAAAAGCTGATCGTCCACTCAAGGTGTTGGCTTGGTTTGCATTCAAGGCATTGCCAGTCGTGGCACGGGCCAGGGCTGCAGAAGACCCGAATAAAGCCATCAAGCTGCCAAGTGATGCCAAGCCGCCGCCGCTGCTGAACTGGACGGTTGTCTGCCCGCTTTGAAGGCTCTGGCTGCTTTGGTGGCCGCCGCCGCCACCTTCTCCCTTTCCCTCTTTACCTGAATCTTGGCCTTTTTTGTCGTCCCGCTCGCTGCTGGTATGTTTCTTTTGATCCTTGCCGTCGAGAGCATCCTTTTTTTTACGCCGGGGATCGTCAGAAGATGCTTTGGTGTGAGAAGTGTGTGCCTTATCCTTAAGGGGCTGACCCAGAAAAGTGCGGCCTTTGCTGCTGGAAGTTAATTGCTTATATAGATCCATAAAATATGCCACAGGAGACGACCTCCTTTCCTTGGTCGCAAGGGGATTTTTCTCAAAACTTTAAGGTAAGTCACTAAAATTTGAGGGGATAGAAGATCTTACCTAAATAATCAGAGGAAAACCCCCGCATTAATTAAATATAGTTTTATTAGGCAAATAGACAAGTATCTGAATTTATTTATCTTGAAAAGAAAATTACTTCCCTAAAAACATTTATGGGCAATGTCTCTATCCTACAAATTAGGCAACTAATTCTGCTTCCACTTAATGGTTATGACCTGATGGGCTGTTGCGAGGGTGGAAAGAGAGAGATTGCTTGAAGTGTTCAGGCTGACAGCTAAAAGCGACAGAGATACAGTCCATCCAGTGCGCCTTAAACAACCTCTTTACGTGAGAAGATGCCGGAATGCTTGGGCTTTGGCGGTGTGGCTCAACGGATGCTGCAATCCATATATTTTTTTCATAGAATATAAACGGCCAAAATAGCTACCAGGGCACATAGGAGCCTGAATTCAAGAAAAGATGTTGAGTTTGAAAGGCTTAGGAGGTTTTAGGCCAGAATTTGCGTATTACGCCTTAAAAATATCAAAAGGGACCTTAAATTTAATTTAAAGTCCCTTTTGTTGCGATCAAATAAGCCCTCAAAAAAGTTGAGCTTCAATGGCAAGCAATTTTTATTTAAAGAGGTTGTCAACCATTTTTAAAGCTCCACCTAGCATATTGGACATAAACCTCGTCGGCAGCAAGTTAATCCATCCTGGCGTGAGCCTTGAAGCAGATGAAGTTGTGGGCGCCCGGGTGGGTGATCGGGTTGGATTGGCGGTTGTCGGCATCGTATTCGGTGTTCCTGTTGGCGACAAGGAAGGGGTGCTGGTTGGGTTAGCACTCGTCGGCATCATATTCGGAGTTCCCGTTGGGGCCAAGGTCGTTGGAATATTAGTCGGGTTTGCCGTTGTCGGCATCATATTCGGAGTTCCCGTTGGGGACAGGCTGGTGGGAATACTGGTCGGGTTAGCCGTTGTCGGTGTAAGCGTAGGGCTGGTTGTGCTTGTCGGTGATGAAGTTGTGTTAACAAGGGTAACTGTGCGGGCATAAAGGTTATTAAATCTGTTTGTATCGCCCCATGCTACCAATGCGCCGCCGTTTGCCAGGCGAGTTACAAAGGTGGAGCCTCCTTCATTAGTAGTCGGGATGCTGAACTGATCCGTAAGCGCTGTGCCATTTGAGGAAAAAAAGCGTCCCATAGAAGTTCCACTGCCATCATCCCAAGCGACTAAAGCAGTCCCGTCCGTTAAAGCAGCAACACCATTATAATTTACCTGTGCTGTTATGTTTAAGATAGGAAATTCATTGCCGATAGGAACTTCGTTTTGGATAATACGACCAAGAAGATTAGAGCCTCCACTTGGACGTATTGTTATGATGTTGCCATTTGTAAGCTGTGCGCTAAAACTCGAGCCTGTAGGAGCGGTTGTATTTTGATTAATGGTAATTTCATTGCCTTTTGGTGTCCCATCGGATAAAAAGAAACGTCCAACGGTTCGATAGTTTCCACTTAGGGGGCTATACCAATTCACAAAAAAATCACCATTGCTCAAGCCCAGGACAAAGAGGTTGGATTGCGAATTGGTTGTAATTTGATTGAAATTGAGTTCACTGGTAACAGCTGTGCCAGTAGGAGAAAAAATGCGCCCAGGAATTCTATAGTTCCCAACTGAACTAACAGCCCATCCGAAAACGAAGTTGCCATTGGTTAAGCACCCAACATTCGGGCCTCCCATGGAAGTATATGACGTTTGATTGACTATAAACGGGGTTGTGGCAGCAGTTCCATTTGTCGAAAAAATACGCGCAAGGATAGGACCAGCTCCCCAGGTAACTGCGAAATAATTATTACAGCCTACAATATATGGGAAGCTTATATAGGTAATTGGAGTAGTGCTTACATTGAATTCGTTGGTAATTGCCGTTCCATTAGGAGTGAAAATTCGTGCAACCTGATTGTTGGTACTATCGCGCCATGTTAATACAACGTTCCCATTGTTAAGTCCAGCAGCAGCTACCGAAGAAGAAATACCAAAAGTCGGATTAACTTGAAACTCAGTTCCAAGAGTAGGCGTCAGAGCAGCAGAGGCCAAGTCAGGTTTGGATAGCAAAGCAAGCCCATATACAAGGGTTTTGGTCACTGTAGATACGCTCGATTTCTTTCCAATGCTGCTATGATATCCAGAATCCTCTTTATGGCTCTCCATGCTATACGCGCCTTGAGAAAAGCTTGTGGCCATGAGTAAAGCGATCATCAGTGTCCGTTTGCTTGGTAGCGTCATCAGGTCTATCCTCTCTATAATTATATTGTTTGAAAAACAAGCTTCTAAAGCGTCAGGCGTTGGGATTTTTGCTATCAAGAAGTCCACAAAATACGCAGCTTGTACAAAAACTATACAACCGTATCTCTCGGAAATAAAGCATAAAATTTATGGCAAATTTAGCTAAAGAAATTTCTTGGCTTGGGGGAAGGACTATCGGTCATCATCTTTAAGCAAATGATTTTATTGGCTTTAAGGGTTTGTTATTGGTTTTTCCCTATAATTTTGAGTAAAGGCAATAAATGAGAAACATAAGACATTATGTTAAAGAGCAGAAAAAATGACCTACATTAAAAGCATACAAAAAGTCGAATACCTTGTGAAAAAAATATTTGAAACCCTTGACCAAGAAACAAACAGGCAAGGTGTTACAATAGAAGAATATTTTGATATTATCGGCAGGTTCTTGGCGCATGCTTGCAAAAACGAGGCGCAAAGCTCTAATTCTTTTGAAACTCTTGAAGGAAAAGAAAGAAAAGTCATCGCGTTTTTGAGAAAAGTTATTGATCCTCTTTTTGAAGAAAGGCGCAAACAATTGCAACAGCAGTTACCTGCACAGGTCATAAAGCCAAGAACAGAACGTTTATACGATCAAATAGGCGATATATTGACGCAACAGGAGATAACACCAGCTGAGGGGCTGTTTGTGGTGGGCGAGTTATTAAGCCTTGTTACGCTGTTACATGCTCCAAATGTTAAAGCTCAAAGCCAGCTGAAAGAAATAGAAAAAAACACTCTGGTTTATATGACAGGGAAACTGGAGCTTGCCCTTGATATGATCAGGATACAACAAGGGTTTGTGAGGAAACACTAAGCTTTTACCTGTCTTGCTTATCAGCTTGTCTGTTCCAAAAACATATCCCCAAAATTTGGGGAGATATCTGTGGATAACTTATCTGAGCCAATGCTTAACAAGGTATTAAAGCTGTGTTTAAAAAACAGGCATACAACCATGAATATATAAGTCATGAAAGACCTTAAAAGAAGTTGGTAGAACCAGCGAAGAATGGATATAAAAGGCGAGATCAACCCACCTTAACCGTCCTGATAATTGAGTAAATGTGACGATTTGGAGGATATTAGCTGCTTAAAGAGTAAGATATTAAATGGTCAACCCTACAGGGAGCCGATTCCTTATTTTTAAGAATGAAATAGAAAAATGGCTTATGATCTTGTAAAGCCTCACAAGTATCTATATAAAACCTAAGGCCCTCAGCAACCTAAACATATTTTTTGTGAATATTATTTTAGAGTATAATTTGAAGAATTTTATGTATTTTTTTGATTTCTGTCATGGTCATTAAATTGTGAGGTTTTTAGGAGTTGGGACGTCGAAAAGAGTAGGTTAAGACCAATGATAAGAATATTGACAAAGCCTTGACCTTCTATATTCAATATGCAGAAAAGGCAAAAAGAAAGTAGAAATTATGAGACCATTTTCTTCTCTGAACCGCGAACAAAAAGAATCTATTGGACTCTTACAGATCGGTACTTTTTTAGAATATTTTGACCTGATGCTCTACGTTCATATGGCCGTTCTTCTCAACGAGATCTTCTTTCCCAAAACAGACCCTCATACCGTATCCCTTTTAGGATCTCTTGCGTTCTGTTCTACCTTTATCTTTAGGCCCATCGGCGCTCTGATCTTTGGATGGGTTGGAGATCGCATTGGCCGAAAATCAACCATTGTTGTCACAACATCCATAATGGCGTTTTCCTGTATCGTCATGGCGATCCTTCCAACTTATGCTCAAATAGGTATATCTGCCGCTTGGATTATGATGCTGTGCCGAATGCTTCAAGGTATGTCTTCGATGGGAGAAATTATAGGCGCACAAATTTATCTGACGGAAAGTATTGCCCGTCCTGCTTCTTATCCCGCCGTCGCATCTCTAAACATCTCTACTGCTTTAGGAGGTTTGGTTGCTCTCGGTGTTGCTGTTGTTGTCACATCTTTTCCCAACCTAAACTGGCGTTATGCTTTCTGGATCGGAGCTACCATTGCTATTGTTGGGGCGGTTGCTCGAACCCGTCTTCGAGAGACGCCTGATTTTCTTAAGATGAAAAGGCAATGGTTAAAAACAGAAATCCATAAGATGAACCTTGAAGGAGATCCTATTCACGGAGCAGAGATTAATGCAACCTGGAAAGAACCCGTACAAGGTAAAACCTTAATTTCATTTTTTTTAATACAGTCTGGCTGGCCGTTATGCTTTTATCTGGCTTTTTTGTATTTTACTCCCGTTCTTAGGGAAAGTTTTGGGTACTCTTCTGAAAATATTATCAGGCATAATTTCTTTTTAGCTTTAATCCTGGTAATTTCTAATATTTCTTTAACGTATCTGAGCTGTTATTTTCATCCAATAAGAATCCTCAAACTAATGGGAACATTTGTATTTTTTCTGATGGTATTTATGCCTTATTGGGTCTTAAACTTAACAAGTCCCTTCCATTTATTTTTAATGCAGACATTGATTCTTCTTCTGCCATTAAATTCTTCACCGGCAAATGCTATTTTTATGGCCCATTTTCCGCTGTATCGCCGCTTTACGTACGCTGGTCTTTTATTCTCATTTTCTCAAGCCGTAATGTTTGTTGTGACCTCCTTTGGTTTGACGTATCTGGGAAATTATTTTGGTCCATTTGGAATCTGGATTATATCTTTACCGATAACTTTGGCTTATCTCTATGGAGTTTATCATTTTAAAGACCTGGAAAGTAAACAAGGGATTTATCCGGCTCTCTCCAGGGTTTAACCACTCGCTTTATGCGGGTTGTTTTTTTTCAAGCATCTTTCCTTTTGAAAAATGTCAGATTATGAAAAAATATTGGTATGTGTGTTGAGTCAAAAACGGAGGACGAGTGCAACAATTCTGCATTTTACTGTATGTATAGCCGCTTTATGTACGCAAGCTTAATCGCTCACTCTGTGCCAGTTGTTTTTTTTGCAACGGTTCGACTTTTCTTTTGAACCCCATACAACAAGACATCCTGGCTTGCTTCTTCAGGTGTTAACCCAAGTACAAAGATAAACATATGAGAAAGCGTTAGGGCTTTTGAAGGAGTAAGCTTGATTTCCCCAACTTCCAGCGCCCTCAGCGTACTGGCGCTTATACCCGTCTTTTGATGAAACTGCAATCTTGTCAGCTTCAACTTTTCTCTTAATGAACGGATTCTTTGTCCCCGTTCTATCAATGTATTGTCTTTGCTCATGGAAGGGTGTCTTTAAAGTTAGTTGAAAAAGTACAAACAAAAATCTTCAATGTTCATCAAAATATACCATTTTAAATGAACGGCTCTAAGTTTAAGCGCCAGCGCTTTATTTTAAAGCGAACTATCATGAAAGCTTTTGCGATCTTGCAACTTTGAGAAAGGTTTTACCTTTTGCTTGGCCACCCGTAAACTTACTAATGCCAGTCCGTTTGCTCTATGATTTTATAAATAATCATAGAGCAAAGTTTGATGAAAGTAGCATAGTGCAGCGTATTATTCTTAGGGTATTTTAAGTATGCATATCTCTTAAGTTCATATCAACTTACCATATCTTACATATAGAATCAATGGAGCCCCGTGTAATGGGAGATTTGACAGGTATGCAATCGCTTTTTAGGAGATCAATGTTATTGACATTTACATATTTGTAAATTACATATATGTAAGTACATATATGTAAATCATCGAGCTGATCAAAAAGGAGGGTGCCGTGTCAGAAGTTTATGATGATTCAAAATCAAAGAAGGAAAAAGCTGCTCATTTAAAGCTTGTCGTTTCCAATCCGCCCGCTGTTTACAAGAAAACATCTTCCCAAACAACAAATCCAAATGCTGGTTTTACATCTGAGATTCGAAAGAGGGGGCATTTCCATTATGCCCTGATTGCCTGTGATTCTTTTCACCACCTTGGCTGTCAGATCATCCTGGAAACTCACGATTATGAGGATGAAGAAAGATCCAAGTCTGTTACTTGCCACTTTCCTGATATGATAGCTAAAGAATTAAACGAATTCGTTAATGAGGATGAAACACTTTATGCCCTGATCCTCATCCAGTTTCAAATGAAAGTTTTAACGCAGATGCTTTTGTTTTGTAAGGGGCACAGCGTTTCAAATTTGATTATCTATGCCAATGATACGTCAGAAGGCCATGCTTTAGGGATTTACCAGCCACTGGTGGTTTATGAAGACCAGATTCCAACGCTTAGAGGGACTAAAACGCAAATGATCATCCCCATCACTCAAGAAACCTTTGATAAATGGGCAGACCATATGGAGCAGGCTAAGCAGGATTTTCGGCAAGCTTTATGGGAGGATCAATGGTCTAACCCATCTATCCGGGCATATTTGAAAGCAGACCCTTCGTTAAAATTCTTCGGTTAAAATTTGGGATGCAGAATTGTTCAGAAAAACCCAAAGAATTAGTATCAAGTTTTCTGGCATCTTATACTCCAAACCTTAGATTCCATGCCTATAATGAAAAATAGGAAAGCACGCCTTGAATTACATTAAAAAGCTAATCTTTGCTCTTGTTAAGACAAGCGGCTTTGGAGCAGCACTCACCTCCTGTCTGCATTGGCTGTCCAATTCTTTAATTCAAAGCCATATCCTCAGAACTTGCGGAAAGAGCTTTGGTTAATTTATTCGGATCAGGACTTCATAAAGGGTCATTTCACACGCCCAAAACTAGGCATACAACCATAAACATACAGGTGGTAATTGATCGGGATTAATTTATCTTCAAAAAGCTGTTTTGTGCTAGGATGGCAAGAAAGCGAAAAAGGTAGGGGTAGGGAAGACATGGGAAAATGTTATGATAATGGCGTCCATAAAGTCATTTCTTGTGAATCTACAGAGGAGATGGAGGATACCAGAGCAGAGTATACGCCTTATTTTC
>JAJONN010000049.1 GCA_021323455.1 Alphaproteobacteria bacterium
CGTTCTGGTGATTACGGTTGGTGTTGAAAGCTTTTGCTCTGGCATGGTCTCCGCTATCTTTATTGCCTATATCTCCAATTTCTGCCGTCAGCCTTACACTGCCAGCCATTTCACCCTTCTCTATTCCTTCGGTTCCCTCTGCCGGGTCATCATATCTGCCCTGGCTGGATGGTCAGCAGATCATATGGGGTGGGCCACCTTGTTTTTGATGACAAGCGCCTTTATCCTCCCAGCCATATATAGCCTGGTCAAGCTGACACAACTGGGGGATAAAAAAGAACACTTTTCCTCTCTGAAACCGGCATTCAAACCAAAACGGTCGATGAAAGGATAGCCTTTTTATCTTGACACTTGTGACAAGAAGTATTGACGCGTGACATGTCACGTGACATATTTTGTTAAGGGGGCTATAAATAATAAACTGTACATTTATTCAAGAATTTATGAGTCAGGTGCAAGTTATTTTGAGAACCGGAACGCAAGCATAGCCTAAGCTACGCGCGTACCGGAAGCGCAAAAATAACGCCGCAGATGGCTCCTAAATCGAAGAAGAAATGAATATCTTAATTTTTATAGCCCCCTAAGCGCCCCCCGTGAAAGCGTGCGAAAAGGTGAGAGCTATGGATGGTTACAAAGATAAAACCAGCAAGAACGAAGAGCTGAAAGAAAAGCAGATTGATACGATCTATGGACTCATAAAACAGCATATATCAGGCATAGGGATATCCTTATTAGAAGACGCCTTGAATAAGATGCTCCCTATTCCGTTAAACCGTCGGACCTTGCTTCGTCGGTTAGAAGAAATGAAGTACAAGGGTCAAATCATGGTCAGGGGAAGTGGCAATAGAATCGTCTATGTGCCAGGTGTAATTGATCCTGGCTCAAGATCTTTCCTCAGGTATGCAGTACCCCCAGAAACACAAAAAATGATAGATTATATTCATCAACCCCTTTCTAAAAGAACTCCGGTTGGTTACAACTCAGATTTTTTGGATTCCTATAGACCAAATGAAACATTTTACTTACCAGCCTCTCTTCGTGAGCAACTGAAAACCATGGGGCAGCCAAGATTTCAACAAGTTGTAGGAGAGGAAGAAACGGGAGGCACTTATGTGCGCAACATTTATCAGCGCCTTCTTGTGGATTTGTCCTGGGCTTCATCTCACTTGGAGGGTAACACCTACACACGCTTGGAAACATTGAATTTGATTGAATTTGGGCAAGTGGCTTCAGGAAGGGATTTGAAAGAAACCCAAATGATCCTCAATCATAAGGCAGCTATAGAATTATTGGTCGCCAATATAGACAGGATTGCTTTTAATCCCCTTACCATACTGACACTCCATGCGAATCTATCCTACAACTTATTACCCGACCCTCTTGACAGCGGACGGTTACGTCAGGGGCCCGTTGAAATTGCTGGCACTGTTTATTTGCCCATGGCTATCCCTGATTACATTCAATCAATGTTTCATAAATTACTTAAAAAAGCGCACCAAATTACAGACCCTTATGAACAATCATTTTTTATTATGGTTCATCTCCCTTATCTCCAACCATTCATTGATATGAATAAAAGAGTTTCTCGGTTAGCATCCAATATCCCATTTTTGCGCCATGATTTATGCCCCTTATCCTTCATCGATGTTGACGAACAGCTTTATATGGATGGCCTACTTGCCCTATATGAATTGAACGGGATCGAGGTCTTAAGGGAGGTCTATTTGTGGGCATATGAACGGTCATGTCAACGGTACGTGGGAATTGTTCAATCAATGATTGGACCAGATCCATTGAGATTACGCTATAAAGATGTGATTTTTTCAGTTATCAAAAATATTGTTGAAGAAATGAAAAAGCCAACGACTGAAAGTATTGACCTGATCTTGCGTGAATATACTTATAATCCTATTGATCATAATGCCCTTCGGGACATAATTCTTAAGGAATGCACTTATATCCATGAGGGAAATGTTGGGAGATATGGGATCACGCCTTCCCAATATTATAACTGGAAAGCTTCCCTGGTTCTTTAAAAAATATAAGGATAACAAAACGTGCCCCACAAACACAACCAAGACTGGAATAAACGCCAGGGAAAAACGTGCCGCGTTGGCCCTCTCGTTGTCAATACCATCACGCCCATCTGCCAACAAAATGGGTTCATCCAGGCCCGCCTTGTCCTGGAGTGGGACTATATCGTCATGCAATTTGCCCAATGGTGTACCCCTGTAAAGATCAAATTTCCGTGGCCTCACCGCAATAATGGGTGCCTGTTGTTAAGGGCCACCAGCAGTATGGCGACGGAAATTGTTTATTACGAGCCCCTCATCTTAAGCAAAGTGAACCAATACTTTGGCTACCAGGCGGTCAGTAGCCTCAAAATTCTTCAAGAACCCATTTTTCAGAAAATTTCCCCTAAAAAGCCAGCCAAAAAGCCGCTTTCTGAAGATTCCCAATCCTCTCTGGAAGCTCAAGTTCAATCCATTGAGGATGATCGATTACGGGCCGCCCTCTTATCCCTGGGCATAGGCATTTCCCAGGAAAAGGCCACCCCATGACACCTTTCGTCCTCTCTAAAGCGGATCTCATTGACTATCTCGCCAGCGGATGCAAGCCCCCTTCCCGCTGGCGTATTGGGACAGAGCATGAGCAGTTTTTGTTAAAACCTGACACCTTAAAGCGGTTCCCTTATGAGGGTGAGGGGGAAATCCGGGCTGTCCTGGAAGCATTGCACGCTTACGGGTGGGAGCCTGTCTTTGAGCAAGGCCAGACCATTGCCTTAAAAATGCCCGTTCAGCAGGCTGCCATTACCCTGGAGCCAGGGGGACAGTTTGAACTCTCCGGTGCCCCGCTTGCCACATTGCATGATACCAAAGCCGAACTGGATACCCACAGGGGCCAGGTGGAAGAGGTTCTTACCACCATAGGGGGTGTCTTACTCCCCTTAGGAACGGACCCTCTTTGGCGGCGGGAAGATATTTCCTGGATGCCAAAAGGCCGTTACCGTCTCATGCGGGACACCATGCCCAAAAAAGGGACCCTTGGCATCGACATGATGACCCGCACCTGCACTGTTCAGGTCAACCTTGACTTTGAAAGCGAAGCCGACATGGTTGCCAAAATGCGGATTGGCATGGCCTTACAACCTCTGGCAACGGCGCTTTTTGCCTGTTCTCCTTTCCTGGAAGGGCAGTTAAACGGTTATCAAAGCTACCGGGGCCATATCTGGCAACATACAGATCCCGACAGATGCGGTATCCTCCCCTTTGTCTTTGACAGCAGCATGGGGTTTGAGCGATATGTCGATTACCTGCTCACTATACCGATGTACTTTGTTTACCGGCAGGGAGCCTACCTTGACGCCCGGGGACAGTCCTTCCGTAACTTCATGGCTGGGCAGTTACCCGCCCTGCCGGGTGAACACCCCACCTTGAAAGACTGGATAGACCAAACAACCATTGCCTTCCCGGAAGTGCGGCTGAAACAATTTATTGAAATGCGCGGTGCCGATAGCGGCCCCCCAGCCATGCAACTGGCCTTACCTGCTTTTTGGGTTGGGTTGCTTTATGACGCCATCGCACAAGATGAAGCCCTCCAACTGATCCGAAACTGGCCGGTTGACGAAATCCTGGCCCTGCACACCCAAGTGCCCCGTCACGGCCTTGAGACATCCATCCAGAACCGTTCCCTTCAGAAAATTGCCCAGGATGTTCTCGCCATCAGCGCAAAAGGGCTACAACGCCGTGCGAAGATGCGGAGAGGGCATGATGAATCTATCTACCTCGCCCCCTTGGTTGACATTGCCCAAACAGGAAGGACTGTTGCAACCCAAATGATCGAGATGTTTGAGAAAACAGGCAGCGTTGAAGCCGTCGTCCGACGCTATATCCACCCCCCGGGAATTTGAAGGATTTTGGGCGTTAGCCATTCTAAGGCTAAAAGTTTGTTGTCTGCGTATTGCTCCAAAATAAGGCGATAAGGCGCATAATCAAAACACTGCATCTGCCCATACCAGCACTTATTCTGAAGAAATTTTTTCTTTATACATGCAAAGAGATCCTTTGATGTCGGATTGACGTTTGTCTTGGACACGCCTGAACAACCATTACAGTCTAAGTGATCGCAAACCACCTGAAATCCAGGGAATCTTTGTTCAAAGTCTCTTAATTTTTTTCTAATCTCTAATACTTTATCCAAAGGTGTATGGTAAAATATGCCGCACTTATCTATCTGTTCTCTAATAAATTGAAGAGTGAGGAGCTACCTTCGTAAAACTGGAGGTAGCAATTTTCTCTAGGCCCTGTCCCCATTTGTGGGTTCTGAGAGAAATTCTGATTTTTCAATCAAAGAGACCAAGTTCATCAAATGGTGGTAAAAAACCAAAACCATCGTCCCCTTCAATAGCAGCTGCGCCACCTGCAACCCCATCCGCCACGTCATCTGCTGCGGGGGCGACAGTAACTCCCTGTCCTTCTGAATCTGCTATACGCGTGAACTCGATTAATCCAGAACGGAGGCTTATGCCTACCTTGGAGCCGGGGTAACCAGCGCTGATAGTTAAAATACTACGCTTGGCATGGGAAAGGAGGGCGTCCCACTGCGCTTTCAGATCGTCGGGAGCCACATAGAAGCCTGAGGAACACATCAAGACCATTCTTCGGTTTCCTAAAGATTTAACAATCGCATTTGACAAAGATTCCATAGTCTCTTCAGGACACGCATCACGAATTGAGGCATAAGGGGCACGAAAGACAGCAGGAGACAACATCCACGCAGCGTTTGTAAAATCGAGAATGTTGGGTAAAATCGTTAGAGGCAAGGCGCGCGCGTTAATATGCCAGCGCCCCAGTAAAAGACCTAAGCTTTCTCTTGATTGCATCCCTGAGGCTATGAGGGCATGGTTAACCTCTGAGGGCACGTTAACAGTATCCACTTTAGGCTTGCGATAACCTGTTAGCGGATCGTAAGGCTCCCACCATCCCTTTTCTATGGCGGCGGCGGCGGCCGCAATAACGGCAGGGGTACGATTGCCCACTTCATCCGCAATTAAAGGCATCTCCCACATCACATCCCTGCGGCCCCACCTTTCCTGCGAATAGGAGAAGTGTACGCTCATAATGTCCGAAGAAAGATACCCGTTAAGCCCTATAATCTTCCGTCCTTCATCCCTTAGGCGGGTATTAAGGCCTGTTCGGTCATGAGGTGAGGTGCGAAAAAACCCTTTGCTTGGCGCAAAAACGACGAGGGATCCATTGATGAGTTGCGTTGTGATGCCCCTGTATTCCCAGTGCGCACGGGCAGCAGCGCCATTAAATCCACTGTATGCCCATCCAGGGTAAAGGGATGGGTCTATGAGCGTTATGGGATCGCATCCTAAAGGAGCATCTGCCACCGTAGGGCGGCGTGGCCTTTGCGTTCTTTCATACTCTGCCTCAAGGGTATCACGTACCTGTGTAAGATTGTGCATGATATAAGGAGCAACCTGGACAGTGTTCAAGACAGGGACGTCAGATCTCACAGCAGCAGCGTCCATGGCAGAAACGGGGGCAGAAAGAGATAGCGTAAGAGTGCTTAATAATACATAAGTTAACTTTTTCATCATAATATCCTTTAGATTAAAAATCTATTTTGATTTATAAGTTTTCTATATTTTTATGCGGAAAATAAAAATGATTGCAAATATTTTATTGTTAGATAATTTTTTCTACTTAGGAATAGAGCTGCTGCAAAAAAAGGTCGCGCCCAGCAGTTTCCGAACTTTGTTCTCAAGATTACGTTTTACGCCACCTATATTCAGAGTCTAGCCCCGGTTTTAGTTGGTGTAATTACCATTCCCATTCTTCCTCATCCCATACGTTTTGCAGGACAAGTATATCTCTATTCCCCTCTTCTTCAGCTTGTAATTCTGCTTTAAAGAGCTTTTCCCATCCCTGCCGAGGGGTTTGAAACAAAACGATCCCTTTTGAGTTTCCAATTGTTACCAAATTCAGTTGCATTTTTCCCTCCTTACAATCCCAAACATCAAGTCCGCCTGGCCTTGAAGAAATCAACTAACAGCGCCGCACACGCTTGCTCAGAAATTCCGCCAAACACTTCTGGCTGATGGTGGCAGGTCGGCTGGCCAAAGATGCGGGGTCCATGGTCAATCCCGCCTCCCTTGGGGTCAAACGCGCCAAAGAAGACGCGCTTAATACGGGCAAAAGACAAGGCCGTTGCGCACATGGGGCATGGCTCTAAGGTAACATACAGGTCTGCCCCCACAAGCCGAGGCGTCTGCAAAAGGCGGGCCGCTTCCCGAACCACCAAAATTTCCGCATGGGCCGTGGGGTCGGACAATTCTTCCACCCGGTTTCCCGCCGCTGCGATAACCTTGCCGTCGTATACGAGGACAGCCCCCACGGGGGTTTCTCCCCGGTCAGCCGCCTCCCTGGCTTGGGCTAACGCAAGGGCCATCCATTTAGAAACCATTAACCCTCTCCCAGGTACACTGATCTAAGAGGGAGTATAGAGCATACCCATTGCTCATCAAAAGGATAACATCAAGGTGGAAGAATTTCGTAACGAATCGGACGTTATGGGCACCGTCAAGATCCCGAAGGATGCCTATTGGGGCGCTCAAACAGAACGGTCTCGCCAAAATTTTCGCATCGGCACGGAGCAGATGCCCCTGGCGCTCATTCGGGCCTTAGCCATTCAAAAACGGTGTGCTGCCCAAACCAACCTGGCCTTAAAAACACTTCCCCCCTTTATTGCGGAAGCCATCATGCAAGCGGCAGATGAGGTGATCAACGGCCAATGGGACGACCAGTTCCCCTTGGTGGTTTGGCAAACAGGGTCAGGGACGCAAACCAACATGAATATGAATGAAGTGATTGCCAACCGGGCCAATGAACAGCTTGGCTCCTCCTTAGGGGCAAAACACCCTGTCCATCCCAATGACCATGTGAATTACGGGCAATCCTCCAATGATTCCTTTCCAACCGCGATGCACATTGCCGCCGTTCGGGAGCTTCATATAGCCCTTATTCCGGCCCTGACGCACTTTCACCAGCATCTCAAAGATAAAGAAAAGACATTTGCTGAGATTATTAAAATTGGCCGCACCCATCTCCAGGATGCAACCCCCCTCACCTTGGGGCAGGAGTTTTCAGGTTACGCAACCCAAATACAGCTTGGGATTGACCGCCTTCACGATTGCCTGAAGCGGCTCTATCCCTTGGCGCAAGGGGGATCAGCCGTGGGAACCGGTTTAAATTGCCCGCCGAAGTTCGACGTGCTATTTGCCAAGGCTGTCGCCGACTTTACAGGGTTTCCTTTCATAACGGCTGCAAACAAGTTTGAAGCCCTTGCTTCTCATGATGCCCTGGTGGAACTCTCAGGCGTTTTAAATGTCCTGGCGGTCAGCATGATGAAAATTGCCAATGATATTCGATGGCTTGGGTCTGGCCCCCGCTGTGGCTTGGGCGAAATTAATTTACCCGAAAATGAGCCTGGCTCCTCAATTATGCCAGGCAAGGTCAACCCTACCCAAGCCGAAGCCATGACCATGGTTGCAGCCCAAGTGATGGGCAACCATACAACCATCTCGGTCGCGGGGAGCCAGGGCCACTTTGAGCTGAACGTCTTCAAACCGGTCATCATCGCCAATATCCTGCAATCGATCCGGCTTTTATCCGATGCGGCCCGCAGTTTTACAGACCATTGCCTGAAGGACATAAGCCCCAACACCAAGCGCCTCGAACGAAATGTTGCCCATTCCCTCATGCTGGTCACAGCGCTCAACCCGATCATTGGATATGACAATGCAGCCAAAGTGGCCAAACGGGCGCTCCTGGAAGATATTTCCCTGGAACAAGCCGCCATAGACTTGGGATTGCTCACATCCGAGGAGTTCCAGCGCCATATCCAAAAGGCTTTTGAGGTAAAAAATAAAGGTTAGGCGTTAAAAACGCTACGATTCATACTTGACCTTTAATTTCCCAGAGCATTTGGGTACTTGGGTTTATATATTTTTTTAAAGTACGGGAGTTTGGATTCCACTTTAAAAAATTTTTCCAGGCACGCAAGGGATTTGAAATGATCTATCTCATAAGGAGCATAGAACCCTTTTTGCTTTTCCCAAGTCATGCCTTCTCCTGAATAGTCAATTTCATGCCACTGGCGTCCCATAATATGGGAGGTATTCTCATCAAATGCGGCGCTATTCTTAAATTGGAAAACGGCCTGATAAGCCCCTACTCTGAATAGCCATAAGTAATTCTAAGGTGGTTTTTGGCAATACGGCTTGAAGGCCCTCTAAATTCGGAAAGCTGTGAGGAGAATTCAAGAAGCTCTCTAAACCCGCCGCCTCGGATTCTTCAAGCTTCATTTTTGGCTGCGTCTGGGTGACCCTTGTGCTCAAAATACCACACAACTTCTGCCAGTGTTGGGGCAGACGACACTCCCGCGCAACCGTTGGGGGGCTAAGAAGCAACCCAGAAAAAGTACACGCCACCATGATTATTTTCATATTTCCACCTTTTTTACGATACTAAGGTGCGGTCATAAAATGAGGTTTTTACCTTCTCCGACACCGTCAAATCTAAACCCCAGCGACAACCAAAAAGCACTCAAAACCATCTTTAACCCATTGTTTTGCAAGAATTCAACATCTTTCACGTTACGGAGTGGGCAAGCATAAGTATGCTTATTTTTCAAGCTATTAGAAATTTTAAGTGCGACAAATTTTTTTCCTTTGCGGGTGCCGCCTCTTATATAATTGTGTTTGGAGGGTCTAAAAATCCAAACTGAGAGGTTTTTCCTTGGACCAACTACCAATAATCACCAAACCAAGAGAAGGAGATTGATGATGCTGTTAACCAACAAACGCATGTTTATGATCGCTTGGCTCGTCGTTACAAGTTTTTTTCAAACGGGATATGCCACAGAAAATATGGACCCTTGGAGGCAGGGGGATAGGATAGCACCAAAAAAGATGAGCATATCGCCGGCTACTGTTATGGTCAATGCCCTTGTTCTCAGCGCCCTGGTATCCCAAGCTGAGGGAATGCCTTCCTCTCCTGCCCCTGATTTGAGAATGGAGCCTGTTTTAGGACCCCAATTTCCGATTAATGGGAAGCCTCTTTTTGAGAATGATGCATCCACAATCGTTGTAACTGAATTGAATAATAGCGTTGCTGGCGCGTGGAGATTTAGGGACACTGGCGGCGTGGTCGGACGGTTTTTCTCTCCTGAGGGAAAACTTAAGGACGAATTTCAGGTACACCCGACCACGCCACCCTATTCCCCAATTTTCTCCTTTTCTCTCTCTGCTGTAGGATGCGGCGATCATATGGCGGTAACCTGGAAAGAGGAAGGCGAGCTTTTTATGCTTGCACGTATTTTTTCTGTAAATGACCCAGATCCTGCACCGGCGTTCCGACTGAACGATCTGCCAGGTGTCGTGGGCTCCCCTCGGGTTGGATGTTTAAGCAATCACAATTTCATCTTCGCGTGGTACGCGTTTTTCTCTCAAAGGTTTGTGGGACGTATCTTTTCTTCCCTCAGTCGACCTGTTACGCGTGAGATTCCCCTCTCAAGCGTTACCGACTATATCTCATTAGGGGGGCCTTCCATTGTGGGATTAACCAACGGGGGGTTTTTTCTAAGCTGGAACGACGACAATGACAATACAGAAAATGCTAAGGTTCTTGCGCGGTTCTTTGAGGCGGATGGTACCCCTCAAAGTGATGAAGTCGTCATCAGCACGGCATACCCTATTCCAAGACCGGTTAGCGTCAAGCTAAATGATGACCGTATGCTGACGGTATACGCAAGGGGATTCTCTCTTCTCGGTCGTATTGTTCCAAAGGACGCGCCTGTTGGCCCTGAATTTCTGATAGCGCCACGCCCAATATATGCCAGGATTGGGGTAGCTGCTTTAACAGACGGGACTTCTCTGGTTGCGTGGGGGACTGGATTCGGCGGCGACCTTGTTGAGGGGTGTTTTTTCTCTTCAAATGGCACAGCCCTTACGCGCACATTTACCATTTCACCATCAGGGAATACCGTTTCTGTAACCCCTTTGGCAAATGGCGGTGCATTTGCCGCATGGGGTGAGGTGAAGGGTGACGGCTCGAGCGTAATTTACGGTCGTAAAGTTTCCCTTAAGCCATCGACTCCCTCCCCCACCCGCGCGCCAACCACTTCGGCAGCGTCGAGGTTGAGCCCTGGAGGATGGGTGGCGTTTTTGCCAACGAGGGCCATATCCAGAATGTTTAAGGCAGTTGTTGATCTGTTCTAGGACAGCGTTCACTTAATTTTGGCTTCTTGAAGGTCAGGGCTGTTTATACCTCTCCCCCCTTGTGGGAGAGGTCGCCATGAGCGCAAGCGAAATGGCGGGTGAGGGGTTAATGATTACACAAGCGGAAAGATTTCTTTGAGGCTTGCCAATAAATACGCTACCTCAAAGGATCATAGCCTTCGTCTTTTTCCTGTACAGCTTCTTTTTTATAGGCACGGTCTGCCAGGATGTGCTGCAACAGGCAGGATAAGATGTCAGGAACCCCGTGTTGCGTTGCGCCGCTTAAGACAAAAACTTCCGAAGAGGTTAATTGTTTTAACATCGCTACTTTTTCGTTAATTTCTTCTTCCTTTAAAAGGTCACACTTGTTCAAGCCAATAACTTCAGGCTTTTCTTTCAAGCCCCAGCCATATTCTGCCAATTCACGGCGAATCGTTTTATAAGAGGCCCCCACATCTTCCGCGCTGCCATCAATAAGGTGTAAAATAACCCCGCAGCGTTCGACATGGCCCAGGAATCGGTGGCCAAGGCCAGCCCCAAGGTGTGCATCTTCAATAAGCCCCGGCAAATCTGCCAGGACAAATTCTTTGTCATGCACATAAACAACCCCCAGTTGAGGGGCCAGCGTGGTAAAGGGGTAATCCGCGATCTTGGGCTTGGCCCGCGTCACGGACGACAGGAACGTTGATTTCCCGGCATTCGGCAGCCCCACAAGCCCCGCATCAGCGATTAACTTGAGTTGCATCCATATCCACCGCTCTTGCCCTGGCCACCCCGGCGTTGTTTTGCGCGGCGCGCGGTTTGTCGAAGACTTGTAATGTGCATTCCCGAAGCCCCCATCGCCCCCTCTGGCGAGAAGCACAGTTTGCCCAACTTCCACCATATCCGCCAACAGTGTTTCTTTGTCTTCATCAAAAATCTGTGTGCCGACAGGAACTTTCATGATAATGGAATCGCCATCCTTGCCCGTCCGGTTACGCCCCATCCCATGGTGGCCGATTTGCGCCCGAAAATGCTGCTGATAACGGTAGTCAATCAGGGTATTCAGGTCTTCCACCGCAACAAGGAGGATATCGCCTCCCCGGCCCCCATTCCCGCCGTCTGGTCCTCCATACTCAATAAACTTTTCCCGCCGGAAGCTACACGCCCCTGCCCCGCCATCACCAGACTTGATGTAGATTTTAACTTGATCAAGAAATTTCATAAGGACTCACAGCTTTCTTTAGCTAAAAGCGCTTTGGCGCAACGTATGTGTCTGTGTATCATTACGTCAAATATCCCCAAAAATCAAAAGCAAAATCCTGAAATAGCTCTTCTATTTTATCAAAGGGAGGATGGTTTTAAGCCTGGGCTGTCACCAGACATGATTTCTAATAAGCGAAATGAGCAAGCCTCCGCATTTACCGAAGATCACGGCGCACTGCTTTCTTGTGGTTTTCGACAAAACGGCTATTGAGAGGACTGAGAGGCTTCTTTGAAGTTACAATAAGCCTTCCCGCGTTCTTTTGAGGGAAGCCCTTTGTAAAGGCCCCCCTATTTGCAGCAATTTATAGAGGATTACCAGAAAGCCCGCGATAATACCTGAGCATTATGTAAAGCTCTTCAATAAGGCGAAATACTGTTATATCCGTAGACTGATAGTTATAGGAAGATCGCAAGATTTCTTTGGCTCCCCGTTCAATGAAATTGGAAATAATTAAATAAAAACTTGCCTCTTCATTTTTTTTCAAGAATCTACCTGCAAAATCTTTAAAATCAAACATCCCTGCTAATTCCTTTAGCGGCTTATGTATTACCCTTTCCTTTTCAAAAAGGGTTATAACAGTTGCTAATCGCTCACCATCTTCTCTTGAAAATCGTCTATCTTCAACAGCTTCTGCGGCCTTTCCCTCCAGTTGCATGGCACCTAAAACCAAAAAAACTAATAATAGGTATTTTTTCATTTTCATTTCCTTTAAAAAATAATTTACGTTTTATATAAATAAAAAATTTATGAAATAAATAAAATTTAAATGCAAATATTTTATATTTAAATAATTTATAGCAGGATTATTTAAGTAATTTGTTTTAATTTGCTGAAAATTTTTAAAATGAAATAATTTCAGAGCCTTAAAGGCAAGGAAGGCGTGATCAGGCTATAAGAATTGGGGACAATCATTACCGCAATTCACTCATAAATTTTAATTCGATTCTGGCGAAATGAGTAACTGTTTGGAGGGTGGACTGCCTACAAAAAAGTTTTGGACGTATTTCAATTTTAGATTATGTCTTTGGGTGGGGTTTCTATCAAAAATTTCTTCCCGAAGGTCGCATACCATATCCAAAAAGCTCTTAAAGGTGTACAAATATTAAGTGCTATTATTTAAAGAAGAGTTTGCCGTGGTAACGATTCGCAAAACCAAATCTGAGGACACCCCCCAGCTTGAAGCCCTATTCCAGCTTACTCGCCAAAAAACATTTGCGTCTCGCCCTAAAAGTGAATTCCAGATGGGGGATTACGCAAAGTCTGTTGAAGAAGATGAAGTCTGGGTTGCTGAAGAAAACGGTAATATCGTTGGCTTTGTTTCCACTTACCTTGCTCATAATTTTGTTCACAACTTGTTTGTTCACCCTGATCACCAAGGCCGTGGTATTGGTTCACGCTTGCTTCAAACCGCAGAGGCTAACCTATCTCGCCCCATGACGCTTAAAATAGCGATGGATAATCGTAAGGTTTGTGCTTTTTATGAAAGATGGGGGTGGTTTATGGTATCTGCGCACGAAGAGGCCGAAAAACCTTATGTGCTGTATGGGAAGGATTAGAAATGCCAAATGAATTTACACTGTAAGTGTTGAGAACTTTGGTGGGCGAGACCAAGTTCCATAACTGAGGTTTTTGTCCGCAGCAATCTTCCAGCGTTTTGTCATTAGCTATGACGGAATGAGAAAAGCTGAAAGCCTCATTTTATGACCGAGTTTAGTACATACAATAAGCTGAAGGGGGCTTAAGAAGGAAGATGATAGAAATTATTTATAAATAATTTTCAATAATTTTCGCCGCCTCTAAGGGGGCAAGATCTGTATTATCGATTCTTAAGTCATAACTTGTTAAGTTACATTGTTCTTCATAAACCCACCGAAATTGCTGATCCGTTAAGCATCGACCTCGTGTAAGAAAGCGTTGATTCAATTCCTCAAAGGTGGGAAGAAGCTGGACAACTCTTATAGCCTGTCCTGGTAAAGAACGATAATATTCTTGGAGGGTATTATTATTTAAAACATCTAAGATGATAACTTTCCAGCCAGCCTTTTTAAAACCTAAGGCAACTTTGCAAACATGCTGAATACCGAGGTACTGCTGGGCTTTACCCTCTTCCCCGTCCCAAGGTGTCAAATGGGGATTAACAAACATATTGCGAATTGCATCAAAATCTACGACCGCGCATTGTGAGCAACTTCTTGCAATAATATGGCTGATCGTATTTTTACCGGCAGCGGTAGGTCCCGTAAGGATCATCATGATATGATCGATTTTAAAGTATGCATGTCTTGACTGGCCCTGTTGTGATAAGAACAATATCATTAAAAGCCCTTCTATCCAGCGCTTTACCTATACTAAGCGCGCTCATGAAGTGAGGTTTTTATCGTCCTAGAGAGTGATCTTTCCGCGTTCCGTCATTGCGAGGAGCGCGGAGCGCGACGTGGCAATCTCAAAGGTCAAAGAATACAATTGTCACGGGCCGGAGTTTACCCCCACGTAAGCGCATAGGCGTCAATTTAAGGATTATTGACTATAAAAACAACCTGTTAGCCGTCATTGCGAGCACCCCATAAGACCCGAAGGGTCGGGGTGCGTGGCAATCCAGATATTTGAATGTCGTACAAATTTATGTCACACAATTCATACTAACAAAGAAGGTCCCTGATTCTCGCCACCGGCTTTTATGATTATGTAAAGTAGTCCAGCCAATATATTAGATTTTAGAACCTGTCTTAATGAATTTAAAAATTGAATAGAAAGTTTTATAAATCGCTTGAACTGAAGAGAAATAGATGTCTCCAAGGGGTTTATCTCCACGCCCTGTGTTCAATATTTCATAGTTACACTGCTCTTGCTAATGAACGACAAAGTGAGTTGAGCTAATATTCTAGCCTTTGTAGGATTGCGACATAATACCAAATTCTCAGGCCGCAGAATTTAAATTATTTTCTAAATGATGGATGCTGTTTTTTAGAGAGGAGTAGCCCATGAATTTGTCAAATTTTTATAGATTATTTTTTTTAAAGAGATTTTTTTATTTATTCATGATATCAAGCGCTTTTTCTTCTGAGCAAGCGGATTTATTAGCCCGAGATACAGAAGCAGAACATAATACAAATAGGGTGGTTGCCCAGCCTCCTGGAGCACCAAACATTTTGGATTGGACAGGAATAGCCGCTGATATATGGACAGACAACATTTTACCATTTTTACCGAAAGATGTTTTTAATGCTAAGAAAGTTTGCAGCTTTCTAAATAAGACGATAAAGCTTGAGAACCTTCTATATCTCGACTTGAGTCGCACTGGCGTAAAAAATGCTGGCCTTGTGCATCTAAATTCTGCGAACCGTCTTAAATGGCTTGATTTGAGCTTCACTAAAATAACAAAAGAGGGGCTTGCGCCCGTCTTATTGAGTCTAACGAATCTCAAGTGGCTTGACTTGAGGTCCACTGGAATAACGGATCTTGCGTCTGTAAATCTCCCATCGGGTGTTGAGGTGGAACTAGATGTTGTGGAGTTGAAGCAAGTGCCAGACTGGGCTTTGGACGAATATTATAGCATATATCTAGGAGGGGCTGAGGGCCGCTCGTAACGGGAACGTGAGAAGATCTGAACGCCTCACTTTACCCTTAAGTTGATACAAAATTGGTCTAGCCAAGCGGGACACGTTAAGGTTCATATCAATCTTTATATTGGGTTAATTGTTCTCGCATGAGGAGAGGCTGCCATGAATGCAACGGATTTTGAAAATAGGTCAAATAACTTTAAAGTGAGAGACCTCTCTCAAAATGAAAAGCGCGAGATGCAAGAGGCGGGCGTGTGGAAAGAAGGGTGTCCAGTACCCCTTGATCGCCTGAGAGTTGTCGAGTTTTCTTATGGCTATCTTAAAAAAGATGATGAGGGTTCTTAGTCTTTTAACGGTGAGCGGAAGCATGATGGAAAAATCGTTGTTTTGGAAGCTGCTGCCAACTGTGTATGTATGATTTTTGAAAAACTTTATCAAATGATTTTTCCGATTCATAAAGCTTGTCCTATGGAATACTATGGCGCCAATGATGAGAAATCCATGGCTGACAACAATAGTTCTAGCTTTAATTTTCGAGAAATTACGGGTGGGGGGCTTCCTTCTATACACTCTTATGGCTAGGCAATTGATCTCAATCCCATTCAATCCTTATATATCCTTTCTAGAAGATAAGAATATACAAGGCGCTGGCAATGCAAATATCCTTCCCCCCTCAGGACGTGCTTACATAAATCGTACAAATCTTCGTCCAGGAATGATCGAGTGTTGTGAAGAAGGCAATGCTGTCATAAGCGTTTTCAGAGAGCATTGATTTCCAGGCTGGGGCGGGAATTGGAACATGCCTATTGATTGGATGCATTTCCAAACTTCCAGGCCAATCGCGCAACTTCTCGTGGCAATGAGTCCTGAGGATGCTATTATCTTCTTTAAAAAGTATGTATCTCTCTATACAATAACAATCGTGAAAAATTTATGGAATCCTTAAAAAATAACCCAAACTTTTTAAAGATGACTGCTGAGGATGCGCTTTCCTTAATGCCCTAACCCAGGATATAAGGATGGCTCTGCGGCGAAATTGAGACGATGAAGTCTATTGCAATGTCAGTAATGAAATGGCGCGAAGCTGCCGGAACAATAAACCCTACCTTTAAGGAGAAGCCAAATCCTGAGAGGAGGCAAAGCTGTTAGCACCAAAGCGGCTTAGGGGCTAGGCTTGGTGGTAAGGTCAATAAACGTGAATTTCTGATAAACATCGTTATCGGGAATAAGCTAAAGGTACTGGCAAGCTTTGACCGAAAAGGTGCGTAGTTGGATACCGTTCTTCCATATAAAGGTACGTAACATAAAACCAC
>JAJONN010000050.1 GCA_021323455.1 Alphaproteobacteria bacterium
GCCATCGAACAAGTTGGCAAAACAGCATCCGCAAAAGGACCTAACAACAGGTCATTCTCCCGTGTCCCACGGTGCCAGCTTTGATAAATGAGTTTTTTTATGAGGTCCACCATAGGGCTGTTATAGACTTTTGCCATCGGGATGGCAAGGATTGAGGGATATAGCGTTGGGGAGGCCCAGAAAGAGAATTATAAAACTGAACTCCCTTTCATTCTCGTTTTTACCCTGTAAACTCGAACTCCGACTTCGGATTTACAAGGTATTTTTGACCAAAAGTTGCAATATCCAATCAAAAAGGATTAACTTCCGGAAAAGGCTTGTCTTTTTCAGTGTTTGATCCATAATAAATGGTGTTCAGGTGCGCTCCCTTGTTGACTATCTTGCCCATTTTAACATTACGGATGTTATTAACCTGAGTTATGGATTAAAATGTTTTTAAAACAACGAGTTAACAATGATTTTTAATCCTTCCTGGTTGTCATCCTGGGGCTTAGATTTTGTTCGTCCTCGCATTAGCGAGGCGTGACAAAATCTTAGAACCTAGGATCGATGTATCCTCTATGCTACTGAATAAACTTAAAAACACATGGATCCTGGATAATAAGCTTTTGTAACGCTTTTGCTGCGCAAAAGACGAACGAAAGCTAAATTCCAGGATGACAGCCCTTTTTAATCCATAACTCCGGTTATTAAAAACTCCTGAATCTCTTACTGTGCCCTTGAGTGAACGCCCCCGCCTTTTATTTAGGGGACCAAAGTGTATTCAGTATTTTCTCAGTGATTTTACCAGACAACATTCCTTTCATGATAATGTAAGGTTGCATTTTTGGTTCATGAAATCGGTACTTAAACGCCCTTGCTTTTCCATGCTTATCCAAGATCCGGCCCCTGTCTTCCTTGCAAAAAGCCGCAAGCGTAGCCTGGAAACTGGAAATGCTAATTTTACGGTTTAATATGGCGCTAAGCGGAGAGATAATGGACTTGGCTACAAACATTCCTTCATCATCCGTTTCCGCTAAGGAACAAGCCAACAGCACGTGCTCATACAGGGCGTTCTTCTTATTGCTATGAACCGCTTTTTTGAAGGAATTATTTGAAGATTGGTCAGATTGATGGAGGAAAGTTTCTATGGCAGCATTAACGCTTCTCATATCTATTGCTTTTTCTTTGTTTCTAATGGCATGAATAGCCGCATTCCTTCCAAGAGCATGGACATATTCAGGCAAGCCCCGCGACAAGCGCACAATTTTGGATTGTGCGTTTTTATGGATCGTTAAATTTAACCTCGGCAACCGTTCTGTTAAAATTTCGATGAGTTCTTCCTTTGTCATTCTTGGCATTTTTATTTCTTCCAAGTTTCTTTTTACGGATGCATGTTCCTCCACAATCGTATTAATATCCTCTGCGACCCCTACGATAACAATCGTTGAATTGACACCGAGATCTGAAAGCAACTTAATGGTATGAGACATGAGTTTTTTCGTCTCTATATCGTAAATCTTGTCAAATTCGTCAAATATAATAACTGTAGACTTCTTACTCTCTTGAATTTCTCTTGCGACATCATCGGACGTAATTTTATCTCCATAAAGATCGGCCACCGACTTTATCTTCTCATTGTGGTTACCATAACCTGTACTCTCTGTAACCGTGTACGTTAAATCCCTAAAAACCTTTTTCCATAAAGACGTGTAATTATCATCTGGCGATGCTTGCTTACGAATACGAATTATTTGGGAACTCTCACTTAAGAGAAAATGGAAAATACTTGCCAGGGACGTTTTGCCCACTCCGCGCTCTCCATAAAGAATGACGTGGCGACCCCGCTCTGCAATTGCTGAAATAAAACGCTTTATTTCTTCTCGGCGGCCTGCAAATAAATCAGCCGCATTAATGGGAGCTGCAGGGCTGAATAATTGGCTTGCTTCAAGTTCTCTGCGCTGCCAATCCGTGTCTTTATCCGGGTCCTTAATAGAATTGATACTCATCAGAATTTCCCCTTGACCTTCTGTTCCTTTCTCACTCAACAGGTCATCCCTGCTATGTTAAAGGGGCTTAATTAAAACACACCTTCCTCCGTGAGGTAAGGAAATTAAGAGGAGCTTTGATTTTTATGGGAATGCTCTCCCCCTTTGCGGGCGGCTTCCTGAACCTTTTCACTCGACATCGACGCAAAGCCTTGGTTCCCTCCAGAGCCTGCCTTGGAAGCGCTTGTGCGACGGTGGTCATTATAATTTTCATCTTCACCGCTACTGGAACGGCGGGGACTTACCTGCTTACGGCTGCTATCGTCTTCGGCATGGTGCCTTGTATCAGAGCTTGTATCAGAACGAGATGCGTGAGGGGCAGACCCCCCTTTATGCCCTAGCTCAACATAATCCTCATGGCTAAGTTGTTCAGCGCGCGCTTCTCCTCCTTTGCGTCCTAACTCAACATAACCCTCGTGCCCTAACTGTTCAGCCCGCGCCTCGCCACCTTTATGAGCGATTTCTTGAACTTTTTCAGTTGGCATCGCCGCAAAACCACGATTGGACGTATTCGAATCGCCTCTTTCATTTTTTGTGTCATTTTTGTCATTGTTTCTATTATTGTCGTTATTTTTGTTATTTATTGTCATGGCTGTTCTCCTTTGTAAGATAAAAGAGTTTTAACACTGCAGAGGACCTCTAAGTCACGTTAGCAATTTAAGGAAATTCTTTAACGGCTTCTACGTTATAATTCGTTCTTTTTTCAACTGGTACCCAGCTTTGAAATGAGCCATAATATATTACAAATTTTTGAGTATTCCTTTTAGATTTATGGGAAAGGAATTGAGTTCACACCAGCTTCACAGTAAAAGGCATAGGAGGAAATGAGAGTTTTTTATGAAGCATGGGAAAAGCAAAACATTTAGAGACCTAAGCATTTTTATGCCCATAGACGCCTTAAAATTCCGTCCCGTCGGCATTGCGGATCTTCCTCTTATCAATCAGCTTATGCGGAGTGGAAAAGCATATTGGGGGTACTCTGAAGAGGCGCTTGATCGTTTTATGAAAGTCTTTGGCATAACAGACGCCGCGTACTTTAACAAAGCCTTTGGATTTATGGCAGAATCAGGCCAAGACACCATTGGATATTATTTGTTTAAAACGGATGAACAGCCCCCTAGCCTGGATTATTTTTTCTTAAATGTACGCTTTATTGGCCAAGGTTATGGGCGTCATCTTTGGAACCACTGCGTTGTCCAAAGCGAAAAACAGGGCTGGACAAAATTTACCTTTTGCGCAGATCCCCACGCGCAAGGCTTTTATGAACACATGGGAGCCATCAAAATTACGGAACGCCCCATGGTGACTGTACCCGGCCATATGGCTCCCGTTATGGTTTTTATAATTCCCAACCCCAAGCAAGCCTCCTAAATCAGCGGGTGATAGCTTTAGTCGTTTCTGGTAACCAAAACCATTATCTTGTACATTCCCTGAATATATCTTTTTTGACGTGAAAATAGCCTAATACGGATAACGGCTGCGCATTGTATAAGGCTTCAATCAATAGCTAAGAGAGTTTCAAGGCAACTGATTTCAGCATAAATGCAGGCACATCTGCACCAAAACCAATACGCTGCTCGCTAGGAGCCTCTTCTGTCTGGCGGTAAGGCTTTTTGGAATGGCGCTGTGGTTTTATTTTGTCCGGCTTCGGCAAAAATGCAGCGTCAGCTCCATTTGCAATACTCTCTTGAGCTTCGTTCTTTTTTTTCTGAGGATGCCGCCGATGGGTATCATCCATCTTCTCTTTTACCTTTGATAAAGGCTTAGCTTGTGATTTGCCCTCTTTGTTGAAGGAACCTTCCTTTTTAGATGGTGCCCCCTCTAAGATCATCACGGGAATTTCCTGTTGAATAAAAGCCTGAACACCCGCCAGATATTTTTCATCCTGATGGCTTACAAGCGTTATGGCAACGCCAGCCTTTCCAGCGCGCCCGGTGCGGCCAATACGGTGAACATAATCCTCCGCATTCATGGGAACATCAAAGTTGACAACCAAGCTTAACCCATCAACATCGAGCCCGCGTGCCGCAACATCACTGGCAACCAGGATCATCACCTTACCACTTTTAAAGTCTTCGAGCGTCTGGTTCCTTTGGCTTTGGGCCATATCACCATGGAGGCTGCCCGCATCAAAGCCATGTTTTTTCAATGATAATGTTAAGACAGAAATATCCCGCTTGCGATTACAAAAAATAATGATGGGCCCTGAGTTGTTTTGCATGTTCAGAATTTGGCGCAAAACCTCCCGCTTCCTCGTACCTTCTACCCTTACGATATGTTGGGTGACCGTTGCCGCTGTTCGAGTCGTCGGCGCAATAATAATTTCTTTGGGGTTAATCAAATAAGCTTGGGCTAATTTTTTAATCTCTGATGGCATCGTTGCGCTAAAAAGCACTGTCTGGCGCATCTTCGGCAACGTTGCAACAATGCGGTCAACATCCGGAATGAACCCCATATCTAACATACGGTCCGCCTCATCAATCACCAGAATTTTGACATCCGCCAGAAGGATCTGGCCGCGCTCAAATAAATCCAGTAACCGCCCGGGCGTCGCAATGAGGACATCAACACCCCGCTTCAAATGCTTTTCCTGGTCTACCATAGACTCCCCTCCCACCAGGAGAGCTGCTTTTAACTTATGGTCTTTCCCATAGGCCTCAAAGCTTTCCAGAACTTGCGCTGCCAGCTCCCGCGTTGGCTCCAAGACAATTGACCGAGGCATGCGAACTTTTGAACGCGATCCTTGCAACACATCAATCATTGGCAAAATAAAGGAGGCTGTTTTCCCGGTCCCTGTTTGGGCACATCCAAAAAGATCCCGTCCCCGCAAGATCTGGGGGATGGCTTGTTCTTGAATCGGGGTTGGCACCGCATACCCAAGCTGGTTTACAGTCTGCTCTAATTCCACAGACAGTCCGAGGTCGCTAAATTTCATGAAATCCTTGGAAGTGATATATCAAATATCTCAACAGGTTAGTCTACATTTAATAAATGACCGATTTCACCTGAAAATTCAAGGAAAACTCTTTATAAAGCATCATTAATTTTTGCCCCTATGGCATTTTCATCACAAGTTTTTCAAAAGAGCAGCATCCAAATCCAGGGCTTTCCCTTCAATGAGACACAACCATCCCCCCCTACAACGCCGCCTCAGCCTTATGAGCAGCCTTTAAGTCATCGTTTTTTTCTTTGGATTCAAAGGGGTATCTGGGAACATTTATTGGAAAAAGTTCAAATTAACCCTGATTTGGAAGCGTTAATGATTGATGCCACGATTATTAGGGCTCAAGCTTGCTCGGCTGGCTATGGAAAAAATAGTCAAAAAGAACAAGCTTTAGGCCGTTGTGTGGGTGAATTAGCAAGTAGAATAAATGCGACGGTTGACGCTCTTGTCAACCCTTTGAAATTCCTTCTTTCAGTAGGGCAACAGCACGACATCAAAGCAGCAATCCCTCTGATAGAAAAAATTACGGGTTCATCTGTATTAGCAGACAAGGGATATAATGACGATAGAGCTATTGAAGATCAAGGATGCAAAGCGGTTATCCCTCCCAGAAAAAACCGCAAAGAACTAAGAGAATATGACAACGACGCTTACAAAAGACCGTCATTTCATTGAATGTTTCTTTGGAAAATCAAATGCTTTAGGCGAGTTTTCTCTCAGTTCCACAAAACAGCGCAAGCTTACTTGGAGTTTTTAAATGTCACGGCTATCTTCATCTGGCTCAAATAATTTTGTTCACAGAGCCTATTATGTCCTTATAATTTATTCATATAGTTTATTAATTAGATTAAATAATTTTTCAAGAAAGTAGTTGATTTTATTTCTCTGTTCTTGTAAAAATTACCGTGGCAAAGAGAATCCATATATGAACTATGGAATCAAGATGTCCGTCCTTGAAACTTTTGTTCCTGCGCCCACGTAAGAGCAATTGCTCAATCCCATAAATATAATGTTATTGTCTACTTTAATGTATTCTTTAAAAGGAAGGTAAAAAATGAAATTATTTTTTAATTTACCAACTATTACAATACTGTACTCTTTATTATTAATTTCAAGGGGTTTTGCTGCTGATGATCTCCCCGATTGGGCTAGAGGACTTCCCCCTGAGGTACTACAAGATATTAGAGGCTCAATGCGCAACGAGCCAAAGGATAGAGAAGACGTAGGTATTTCGGAAGCGGATTTAAGAGCTATTCAAGAACTACAACTGCGAGAACAACAAGCCTTTGCTATTAAAAAAGCAGCTGATGAAAAAGCAACTCTTGAGTTATTAAAACGAGAAAAAGAGCAACAAGCCGCTGCCGAAGCCGCTGCTGCTGTAAGAGCTGCTAACGAAGCTGATGAAAAAGCAGCCCGTCGGCTCTTAGAACAAGAGAGACAAGCTTCTGCCGCGGCCCTTGCTGCTGTAAGGGCTGCTAACGAAGCTGATGAAAAAGCAAATCTTCGGCTCTTAGAACAAGAGCGACAAGCCGCTGCCGAGGCCGCTGCTGCTGTAAGAGCTGCTAACGAAGCTGATGAAAAAGCAAATCTTCGGCTCTTAGAACAAGAGCGACAAGCCGCTGCTGCTAAGAAGGCCCATGAAAAAGATGAGGACGCTGCTGCTGCGGCTGCCCTTGCTGCTGCCGATGCGGCTGAGGTTGCTGAGATGGCTCTTCAAGATGTACTAAGCATTACTGCTGCTGAAGCCTTGGCGCGTGAGGATTTGGAACTAGAGAGAAAGTCCCGTAAGGCCGCGCACGCGTCAAAAGATGAAGACGTTCGGAGGGGAGCGTTGGTATTAAAAGTTAAGGAAACGATACAACGGTATGTAGATGAACATAATTTGAATTTCCCTGCTGATTTAATTAATCTAGAGCGCATATTAAAGCTAGAGGATCCAAGGGCTAAGAGTTTTCTAGCCGGAATATTATCAATGGAACTGAAAATAACAGCGGAGAAAGCTGAAAATATTATAAATGCGATTTTCATGCTTGAAGAAGACGAAGAAGAAGACGAAAGAAAAAGCAACCGCTAGTTTCTATTTCTGTGAACAATTTTAAAATATTGATAAAAAACAAATGGATTATTAAATCTAAAACCCGTTTTGGATGTCATCCTAGGGCTTAGAACCTTGGCAAAGCTTCTAAGCCGTTAGGTTTTCTTGTTAGAGCCTGGAATCCATGTATCCTCATCGCAGAATACAAAGACGTATTTGAGAAACGGAAGGGCAGAAAACCGCTATTTGCAGACCAAAAGACGATAATTGATCGCACCCCCTAGCGAACACGCTCCAAAACCCAGGATGTGAGCGCTTTTGAAACTTCCAAATGGGCCGTGTTTAAAGCTTTGGTGATGCCATCCATTGTTTGTTCCGGGATGGTTTGGGAGTGGCTAAATTGCCGTGAAGCCACAATATGCCGTTCTGGTAGCTTGACGAGATGAGCCATATAATCTACTTGAGCTGTCGCATCAGGCGTCATCCCATGCTGGACAACATAGAATTTCCTCACCTCAACCTTTAAGGCATAATCTGCGTGGATCCCTTCTGTTGGGCGGCTAACCCCCCGCAGCATTCCTTTGTTTTGAAGGGTATAAATTAAAGATTCTTGAATCAAGGCACTTAAACGGTCCGCCCATTCAACATCAGCGTAATAATCAATGGTCTGTTCTTTTGGCTTCAAGGCAATGCGCGTGCTGTCAATAGGAGGATAAAGGGTCGGCAAGTCTACAATCAATTGACGAGGACGGGGCTTGGCAGAAATATCCATCCCCTCTGCTCTTGATTCATTTGAAAGAGCAGCCAGGGTATACTTTTTCGTTGGCTCTCCTGGAGCCAGGAATAAACCTCCACAAGCAGACAAAATACAGCTAAGAACGCATAAAAACAGAAAGCGGTTCACGGGACTTTTACTCCTTGCCTTGGATCATTGTAAATAAATCGGGAAGGGCTGCGTTCCAAGGATTCACCAACACGGCGGATGGCACCCATGGCTTCTTTTCCTTCATTTAAGAATTGCGTCAAGGCAGGCAACCCTGTTTCTGTAAAGTTATGGATACCCATACGGTTATCTTTGAGCAAAGCTTTCATCTCTGTCATTAAAGCCCGGACTTCCTTTACCGTCGCTTTCATACTCGACAGCAATTCGTGGATATCATTTTCTTTTCCCGGTTCCGGCGCAAAAGCCTTTGTAAAGGCGTGGATATTTTTCAGGCTTTCCCCAAAGGCTTTCCGGTTCTCTTCGATGAAAAGAGGACGGATTTCCTCAAACGTTTTGGATACTTGGTTCAATACAGCTGGCAAAGAAGCCGTCACTTCCTGAAAAACAGAAGGCCGTGTGGGTATAACCGCCCTCTTCAGTCCCCGTAGAGGGCGCAACTGCGGCGCGCCCTGGGTACCTCCGTCCAATTGAATATAAGCAACACCTGTAATGCCTTGAAGCTCAAGGGAAGCAAGAGTATCTTCCATAACAGGGACCCCCTTTTCCACGAGAATAATGACTTGAACTTTTTCAACGTTCGCTGGATCTAAAGCAATGCTCTTGACGCTTCCAACGGGGACCCCCCGGTATAAAACAGCGCCTCCTTCTTTGAGGCCTGTGACAGACTTGGAAAAGTAAATTTCATATTCCATTGCTGTACCGGAAAAATCAAGGCGGGCAATCCATAGAATAAAGGTAACAATAGCCACCAAGAAAAAGACCACAAACGTACCAACCAGCGTATAATTCGCTCGTGTTTCCATTAATTTGCCCCCGCTTTAAACAAGTGTTGGCCCCTGACGCCATGAAAATAATCTTGGATCCAGGGATGGTCTGCGCTGGCGACTTCTTCAAGGGTTCCCACAATCACGTGTTGATCAACTAATACAGCAACCCGATCACAAATCGCTACAAGAGAATTAAGGTCATGGGTAATCATGACCACCGTAATGTTTAGCTCCTGCTGCACTTCCTGAATCAATTGATCAAACCCGGCGGCGGCAATAGGGTCAAGTCCTGAAGTGGGTTCATCCAAAAACACGACCTCTGGATCTAGAGCCAATGCCCTTGCAAGCCCAACACGCTTGATCATTCCTCCAGAAAGTTGGGAAGGATATTTTTGGGCTGCCGCTGCAGGAAGCCCTACTTTTTCAATTTTTGCACAAGCAATCTCATAAGACAACTCATAGGACAGATGAGCAACTTCCCTCAGGGGAACCATAATATTTTCAAGAACAGTCAACGATGAGATCAGGGCCCCTGCCTGAAATAAAACGCCAACTTGCGAAGAAGGATAAGGCGGAGACGTGTGGTAAATCAGGGTACCGGCTTGAAGAGGATCAAGCCCGACCAGAAAACGCATCAAAACGGACTTGCCACTTCCAGACCCCCCGACAATCCCTAAAACTTCCCCTTCGTAAATGGTGAGGTTCAAATTTTTGTGAATGACTTGGGACCCAAACTGCGTTTTTAACCCTTTGATTTGAATGATGGGATGGGCCATGGCCTCACACCCCCAGATAAGAAAATAAAATAGACATGACAGCATCGCAAATAATCACAAGGAAGATAGATTCGACAACGGACTGCGTTGTCATCCGACCAACGCTTGCCGCGCTGCCCTTAACCTGGAACCCCCGGAAACATCCAACAAGACCAATGATAACCGCAAAGAGGGGTGCCTTGCTCATGCCAACCCAAAAGGCACCCACAGAAGCAGCGCGCTTAAACTGGTTCATGAATTGAAGAGGGGTTATATCAATCGTCAAATTAACCGTAAACATGCCGCCCAACAACCCCATTGCCATGGCGAAAAAAACGAGAATCGGCAAACAGATCATGATCGCAATAAGCCGTGGTACAACCAGAACCAAAACAGGGTTGAGGCCCAGCATCCGGATAGCGTCAATTTCTTGATTTAAGGCCATGGTTCCGATTTGGGCCGTAAAGGCGCTTCCTGACCGACCCGCAATAACAATAGCGGTCAAAAGGACGGCAATTTCCCGTAAAACAGAGATACCCAGAAAATCAATGGTATAAAGTTCAGCCCCAAAACGCCTCAGCTGGTTGATGCTTTGGTAAGACAAGACCATACCAATCAG
>JAJONN010000051.1 GCA_021323455.1 Alphaproteobacteria bacterium
GATAAAGAGAAATTTCCTGAAACCAGTCAGGAACTCTCTTCCCTTCACCAGCAACGATAGCTGGAACGGAGGCACCCCCACAGGCAATGATTGCCGGCAAAACCCGAGGGGGAACTGTGGTGAGGCATTTCCTGGCTCTGTCAGGGAATCTCTCGTTCCCCCGAGCAATAGAGTGCCGGAATGGGGGTACCGCCACCGACAACCACGGTCGGATGGGGAAGCTGGTGCGGATGAGAATAGGGGCCGATGGGGTTAAAAAAGGGTTCAGAAAGCAGGGGAAGTAAGGAACAGGAAGCAGGAAGCGTAAAGAATAGAAACCAGAGGGGCTACGCCTCTCTCTTTGCAGACCAACAGAAAGGGATGCCTTCAAGATGTGATTTTTATTGATTGAAATTAGGGCGTGTGATCAATTGAAGGATTTTGTGGCGAACCGAAGGTCAGCGAAGCTAAAATGGTAGGTTTCGAGAACCGTATCGCAGAATACATAGAGAGTATTTGAGAAACGGAAGCGTAAGATACCGCCATTTGCAGTCCAAAAGACGATAATTGATCACACAAGGCACATCCCTGCCTCACCGGTGCTTAAAAACGGCTTTGCGCTTTTCTAAAAAGGCGGCCATGCCTTCTTGCCGATCCTCTAGCGCAAATGTGGCCTGAAACAAGCGCCGCTCAAAACGGATTCCTTCCGTTAACGGCATTGTTTCAGAAGCGCGAATGGCTTCCTTGATCATCTGCACGGCTGGCTGGGAAAAGGAGGCTATTTTTTGGGCAAGGACAACCGCTTCTTCCCTTAATTGGTTTGCTGCCACAACACGTGTAACAAGGCCGCATCTCTCGGCTTCCTGTGCATCCATCATCCGTCCGGTAAGGCACATCTCCATCGCCTTTGTTTTGCCAATCAAGCGCGCCAGGCGTTGCGTGCCGCCGCCTCCCGGCATGGTTCCCAGGGTGATTTCAGGTTGGCCAAACTGGGCTGTGTCTGAGGCCAGGATTATATCGCACATCATGGCGATCTCAAATCCCCCTCCCAGGGCATAACCAGAAACAGCCGCAATGACAGGTTTCCGGCATGCTGTGACAGACTCCCAAAGGGCAACAAAATCATGCGTGTAAATTTCCGCAAAAGTGAGGTCCTTGAGCTCACGAATATCTGCCCCTACGGCAAAAGTTTTTTCGCCTCCCGTTAAGACGATAGCCCCAATATTGGAATGGGTTTCAGCTTCGCGCAAAGCTTCATTCAATTGGAAAACAAGATCTTGACACAAGGCGTTGAAGGCTTCTGGTCGATGGAGCGTAATCACCATGACGCGGTCGTTTATCTCTTTATGAATAAGTTCTTCCGTCATGGTTCTCTCTTCTTGAGCCGCGCCTTAGGACGTGTGATCAATTGAAGGATTCGGTGGCGAACCGAAGGTCAGCGAAGCCAAAATGGTGGATTTCGAGAACCGGATCCTAGAATACATAAAGAGTATTTGAGAAACGGAAGCGCAGAAAACCGACATTTGCAGTCTAAAACAGGATAATTGATGACATGCCCTGAAATAAGGGTAAATTATTTTTTTGAATAAATCACTTGAATTTTCGGCGTAAAGTACCTACATTTTCGGTAAGTTCTCCTGGGGGAATGAAAAGATCATTATCCTTTTTCCCCAACAGCAGGGAATAAGAGGGATAAAGTAAAGATCGTGGACTTATTAAAACGCATTGAAGCCATTATTGAGGAACCTCTCAACGCCCGCGGATACTCGGTAGTGCAGGTTCAACTGATCGGCGCCAACCGGAAAGTTTTGCAGCTTATGGTTGAGCGGTTGGATGATAGTCCTATCACCGTTGATGATTGTGCAACAGCAAGCCGCTTGGTTTCTGTCCTCTTGGACGTTCAAGATCCTATAAAAGATCCCTTTACATTAGAAGTGTCATCGCCGGGTCTGGAACGTCCCTTGGTAAAGCTAAAGGACTACCAACGGTTTTGTGGTCAACCTGTTCAGGTAACGACGCACCAGCCAATCAATGGGCGCAAGCGGCTCCTGGGGCGCTTGACATCTGCCGATGAGAACGGGATTACTTTAGACTTAAGGTCCGTCTCTCAGACAGAAGAGCCCCCCTTAGTCGTCATTGAGTTGGCAAATATCCGGGCAGCGCGCCTTTGTATAGACTTTGAAAAGCGATCGTGAACTTAAAGATTAGGTAGAGGATTAAAATCGTGGTATAGACTTTGAAAAGCGATCGTGAACTTAAAGATTAGGTAGAGGATTAAAATCGTGTCCAGTCAAAAATTTAGGCCATCTGAAATGAATATGAGCAACCAGCCCCGTCATGAGCTTCTTCTCGTTGCAGAAACGGTTGCTCGTGAAAAAGGGATTGAACGTGAGGATGTCATTTTGGCCATGGAGCAAGCCATTCAAAAAGCCGCAAAGGCCAAATATGGCATGGATCGCGACATTCGGGCCCTTATTGACAGGACCACAGGTGAGGTCGATATTCAAAAATGCTTGACGGTTGTTGACGACGTTCAAGACCCCCTAACAGAGGTTGGTCTGAGGGAAGCAAAAGAGCGTGATCCAAAAGCCAAGGTTGGCGACCTCATGACAGAAATGTTGCCCCCTATTGAATTTGGGCGTGTAGCCGCCCAAAGCGCTCGCCAGGTTATTTTTCAAAAAGTTCGGGATGCCGAGCGTGTCCAGCAATATATGGAATATAAGGATCGCGTCGGTCAAATCATAAGTGGCCTGGTCAAACGGATTGAATTTGGCAATGTTGTCATGGACTTGGGCCGGACAGAGGCCATATTACGCCGAGAAGATACAATTCCGCGTGAAACCTTTCGTGTGGGCGACCGGGTTCGCGTCTATATCGCGGATGTGCGCCCTGAAACACGGGGGCCCATGATCTTTTTGTCCCGGACACACCCGCAATTTATGCTGAAGTTGTTTGAGCAAGAAGTCCCGGAAATTTATGATGGTATTATTGAAGTCAAAGCGGTTGCCCGTGATCCGGGAAGCCGCGCAAAGCTTGCGGTTTATACGACCGACCCAAGCATAGACCCGGTCGGGGCATGCGTTGGCATGCGGGGAAGCCGTGTTCAGGCCGTCGTGACAGAATTGCAGGGTGAAAAAGTGGACATTATTCTATGGTCTGGTAACCCAGCAACTTTTGTGGTGAATGCCCTGGCGCCTGCAGAAGTTATGAAAGTTGTTCTAGATGAAGAAAATCACCGTGTAGATGTCGTTGTGGAAGAAGAGCATCTCAGCCTGGCGATTGGACGGCGGGGGCAGAATGTGCGCTTGGCTTCCCAATTAACGGGCTGGAATATTGACATTTTAACAGAAGCTGAGGAGACAACCCGCCGGACAGAAGAACATGCCAGCCGGACGAATCTGTTTATGGAAACGCTTGACGTTGACGAAATGATTGGCCAATTGCTGGCAGCTGAAGGGTTCGCGACGATTGAAGAAATTGCGTATGTACCCTTAACGGAATTCTCCAACATTGAAGGGTTTGATGAAGAGATCAGCCAGGAATTGCAAAGTCGTGCCCTTGCTTACCTGGCTCAACGGGAAGATAAAGCGCGTGAAGAATGCAAAGAGCTTGGTTTAGCCCAAGAAGTTATGGATATTGATGGCTTAACCACTGAAATGCTGTTAAAGTTGGCAAAAAATGGCATAAAGTCCCTGGATGATTTTGCAGACCTGGCCGGAGATGAGTTGCTGGACATCGTTGGTAAGTCGGCATTGCCGCTGGAACGGGCCAATGAGATGATTATGGCGGCGCGGTCTCATTGGTTTGCAGATGAAGAAGCCTCAAAACCTGATTAAAAATATGACTATTTAGGCGAGAAACAGAATGAGTAAAACGACCGAGCAGGGAGAAAAAAAGACCCTGACCTTGAGTAAAAAACTGGATGTCAAAAAGGTCGTTGAGTCAGATCAAGTCCGGCAGAGCTTTTCCCATGGCCGATCAAGGACTGTTTCTGTAGAAGTCAAACGCAAGCGCGTGACAATGCCAGGTGAAATTGTTGAGGAAAAACCTGCTGAGGCGCCAACAGCCCCGCCCCCGCAACAACCTGCCGCACCATTGCCAAAGTCTTTGGGGACTTCGGGGGGCAAGCGCCTCACAGAAGAAGAACTGATGAATCGCCTTAAAGTTGTCCAAGACGCTTTGAAGGCAGATGTTATGGAAGCGGAGGAGCGCATCCGCCGGGAGGCAGAAGAAGCCGAATGGCGCCGCCAGATGGAAGAGTTGACTCAAAGCCGTCAACAGGAAGAACGTGCCCGCAAGGAACCCAAGCAAGCGGATTCTCAAGAACCAGAACCCACAACCCTTGGTGTCTCTCCTGTTAAACCAGATACCCACCATGGCGAGGGGCGTTCCCATGCTGTTCTTCCGTCAAAAGCCCTTGATGAGGAGGAAGATGAAGACGGCGGAAGCCGTCGAAAAGCAAGCCCTCGCGTTGAGGCAAAAAAAATGGTGGCGCCAGTTGCGAAGAAAGACTTTGAGCAGCCTCGTAAGCTCAATCGCCAAACGATTACCCGGGCTTTATCGGGTGAAGAAGAAAGCCGGGGAAGGTCTCTGGCCTCCTTACGTCGGGCGCGCCAAAAACACAAACAAAGCCTGGAGCAAACAGAACAACTTAAGGTTGTGCGTGAGGTTATTATCCCAGATATTATCACGGTTGGTGAGCTGGCCAACCGGATGGCTGTTCGGGGCGCGGATGCTATCAAGTCGTTGATGAAACTGGGAATGATGGTAACCATCAACCAGCCCATAGATGCGGATACCGCTGAATTGTTGTGCACTGAATTTGGCCATAAATTCAAGCGTATTTCAGAGGCTGATATTGAGTTGGGTCTTCGGGGTACTGATGACGAAGCCCAGGACCTTATTCATCGCGCCCCTGTCGTCACGGTTATGGGACACGTTGACCATGGTAAAACGTCGCTTTTAGACGCTTTGCGCAAAACAGACGTGGTTGGCGGCGAAGCTGGTGGCATTACCCAGCATATTGGGGCTTATCAGGTCACACTCAAGTCTGGTCAAAAGATTACCTTTATTGACACACCAGGCCATGCGGCGTTTACTGAAATGCGCGCGCGTGGCGCTAACGTTACGGACATTGTTGTTCTTGTTGTTGCCGCTGATGACGGCATTATGGAACAAACGGTTGAGGCCATTCACCATGCCAAAGCGGCGCAAGCGCCGATGGTTGTCGCCATTAACAAAATCGATAAGCCCGATGCAAATCCTGATCGTGTTCGTTCTGAACTCCTCCAACATGAAGTGGTTCTCGAAGAATTTGGTGGGGAGATCCTGTCTGTTGAAGTTTCGGCAAAACAGCAATTAAACCTTGATGTGCTGGAAGAGAAAATTCTCTTGCAAGCAGAGGTCCTTGATTTAAAATCGAACCCCAACCGCTCTGCGGAAGGCGTTGTCATTGAAGCCCAAATTGACAAAGGGCGTGGAACGGTCGCAACAATTTTAATTCAACGTGGCACCTTGAAAATTGGAGATATTTTTGTTGCAGGTACGGAATGGGGTCGCGTGCGTGCCCTTATTAACGACCATGGGCAAAAAATTGAGGCTGTAACGCCCTCCATGCCGGCTGAGGTCTTAGGGTTTAATGGTGTCCCTGCAGCCGGGGATGAATTCTTTGTGGTTGAAACAGAAGCCCGCGCCCGGGAAGTCGCTGAATTCCGCCAGCGTCGGGAACGTGATGCCAAGGCTGCTGCTTCTGCCCGCAGCTCCATGGAGCAGATGATGACCCAAATTGCCGCCGGTGAAGTGCGGGAATTGCCTATTATCATCAAGTCAGATGTTCAAGGGTCTTTAGAAGCCATCCAAGCCAGCCTGGGCAAATTATCAACAGATGAGGTGAGCATACGGGTCCTTCATGGCGGTGTTGGGGGCATTAACGAAAGCGATATTACCTTGGCCAGGGCCTCGAATGGTATTGTGATCGGATTCAATGTGCGCACGAACCCTCAAGCGCGCGAATTGGCGAGACGGGACAATGTCGAGATTCGATATTACTCAATCATTTATGATGTTATTGACGATATGAAAGGCTTGATGAGTGGCATGCTCGCGCCAACATTGCGCGAAAAATTCTTAGGCTTGGTCGAGATCCGCCAGGTCTTTAGCATCAGCAAGGTTGGAAAAGTCGCCGGCTGTTACGTGACTGAAGGGGTTGTTAAGCGTGGTGCCAAGATCCGCTTGTTACGGGATAACGTGGTTATCCATGAAGGGGAGTTGCAATCTCTTAAGCGCTTCAAGGACGAAGTCAAGGAAGTCAAGGAATCCTATGAATGCGGTATCGTTCTGGAGAATTACAACGACATTCAGGAAAAGGACGTCCTCGAGTGTTATGAGATAGAGAGCATTGCCCGTCAAATTTAAGGGTAATGAATAAAAAATGGCTTCACGACGCAAAGACACCTTGCTTACGCCTTCACGGGGGCCAAGCCAACGCCAATTAAGGGTAGGGGAACAGGTTCGTCACATCCTGTCCACCTTGTTTCTCCGCTCTGAATTTCCGGAGCCTGGCTTGCCAACATCTGTTACCGTCACCCACGTCAATATGTCGCCGGACTTACAAAATGCAACCGTCTATATCATGCCCTTGGGGGGGTACTATCGCGAAGAAACCTTGGCTTATCTAAAAGAGATTGCAGGGTATGTCCGCCATCAATTGGGCAAGTCCCTCCAGACCAAATTCACGCCATCCCTCCGGTTCCGCCTGGATGAGTCCTTTGACCATGCAGAACGCATTGAGAAGCTTCTAAAAGGGACAGAGAGATAAGTAGGTGATGAGTTGGTACGTGATAAAGCATCACCGAACCCGGCTCGCTAAAAGAAGGCCCCCGCTAAATTTTTTTGATTAAAAATAATTCATACAAGATGCGTGAAATATTATTCAGGAAATCTCTGGCCTGGTCAGCTATGGCGTCTTTATTTTCTGGCTCTATATCCATACCTGGTCCCACGACTTCCACATGAATATCAGGCCGTCCAGACTGAAGCAGAACGCGCCGGATAACACATTCTTGATAAAAAACATACGGTTGGTTTGAGATGGCAACGTACCGTCCCCCTGCTGGGTGAAATTCTGATAACCACTGTTGAACCGTGCTTTCTGTTGTGGCCCGTCGCCCTGTTCCTTTCGGGGAATACACATAAAATATGGTGTCTTTCGGGAGAGCAGAATGACGGGATTGAGCAAAGACAAGCTTGATCATTTCCCCCTCGTCTGCAACGGTTGTTGGGGAGGGTTGCCAATCTTTACGAAAAGGAATAATCCCGTTATCGGCTTTCACAAGCATTTCAGCCGTTTCGCCGATCTTTTCATCAAGCTGCCTTTCCCCTGTTAATATATAAACAGGTAGTAACGGGGAGAGTTTTTTTGTTTCATAAAGGTCATTCAGGAAGGCCAACCGCATCCGTACGCGGAGAAGGGCAGCCCCTAAAAATAAGATAGCTTTTGCACTTGCTTGTGGGTAACTTTTTGCGCCCAGCTGTAAAGATTTTAAGGAAATGTTGATAATCTCTGCCGCTTGCGCTGAAGGCATGCCTAGCTTCGTTGGGTCCTCTTCCCAACGTTCCTTTTTCGGGTCTCCCAACCAGTTAATGGACGGGTCGCGCTTTCCTTGTATAGCGGGGACAACTTCTTCCAGGTCACGGGACTGCAGGTAGAGGCGCGCTTCCGGCCATCCTGCTTCCGGTTTTAAGGGGTCTTTGAGGATACGGATTCCTGTCAATCCCATGAGCCTGACAAGAGGGTCGGTAACCTTTCCCTCTTTGGCAAACAGGGCCTCTTGCGGATAAGGGCTTTCCGGTTTCCTGTTCCACACCTGCCAGAGGGTTATTGATAAGAAGATGATACCTACAGCGAACCAGGGTAAAAATTTAAGGTTCATTTTTCCCTCCTTGGAAGAAACAATCAAGCTATTGGAGCGGGCGAGGGGAATCGAACCCCCGTCGTAAGCTTGGGAAGCTTCTGCTCTACCATTGAGCTACGCCCGCGAAAGGCACCCCCTAGACATACTGTAATCTTGACCTATGAATCAAGCCTGATTCACAGCCACTTTGCTCTTTTTCATCCATAACCGCATGGGAACGCCCAAGACCAGGATTCCTAGGGATAATCCCACCATCTTGAAGCTGGCGGCCCATAAGGCCCACCCTGTAAATGCAAGGGCACTGAGGCCCAAGGCAATTTTAGGGACTGTACCTGTTCTTTTGCGCGCCAGGAGTTTCAAGTACGCCAGTACAGAGACGGCATAAACAAGCAAGATCAAGGTTACAGCAACATCTACAATGAAATTAAACTGTTCCATCAAGCTATTTTGCAAGGACAGCAACAGGAAGGGAATGGAACATCCCGACGAAATGAGCACGCCCCAATATGGGGTTCCATGCGCCGTTGTGCGCGTAAAGAGTTTTGGAAATAAGCCGTCCTGGGCAGCGCCATAGGGAATACGACCCACAATGATTAACCATCCATTGAGGGAACCCAAACACGTAATGATTGCTGCCAAAGATACCGGAACCCCCCAGGCCCCGCCAAAAATACGTTCCGCCGCATCGGCGTAAGGGGCTTTTGAGTGGATTAAATCTTGCGGAGAAATAACCCCCATGATGACAACTGTCCCCAGGATATACACGCAAGCGGCAATAAGGGTTCCTAAAATGGTTGCTTGAGGAACCGTTCGGGAGGCGTTCACAACCTGCCCTGCGGGAACGGTTCCTGTTTCCAAACCCACAAAAGCCCAGAGCGTTAGAAAAGCAGCAGAATTTAAGGCAACGCTAAAAGGTTTGTCAGATAAGTTCATCTGACTGAAATTTTGACCATCAATAAAAAATAACCCGATGAGGGGCAAAACCAATAACGGAATCACTTTTAACGCTGTAATATAAAGTTCCGTCCGTCCCGTGATTTTCAACCCTAGCAAGTTAAATGCCGTAAACCCAACAACAATCAAGAGTTCCAGCCAAAAATGCGTGGCCGGACTTAATCCCCCGCAAAGGCTGGAGATATACCCAACCGCTGCAATCGCCAGGGTCGGGTTGCTGATCCACGACAGCATCCAGTACCCCCAGCAAACGTAATAGCCAACCGTATCGCCAAAGGCTTCCCGGGCGTAGAGGTACGGGCCACCGGTCTTTGTCTGGTGGGAACTGAGCTGGGCAAAAACCAGGGACAGAAGGATAGCCCCAAGGGAGGCGGCAATCCAGCCGAAAATACTGATGGTTCCATAAACAGCGAGTGTTGCTGGCAGCAAGTAAACGCCGGAGCCAACCAGGTTCCCGGTTACGAGGGAGGTCAAAGGCCAAAGGCCAATTTTATCTTGGGAAGGGTGCGTCGTCATGGGTCTCTCCCATTAAAAAATATATAAAAAATCATCCTAGTAAGGGAAGAATCTTTGGGTTCAAATTGTCTGTTGAGAAAATAAAAGATAAGCGCTAGCTGCGCTTGAGAAACTTGGCGTGACCCCATGAAGAAGCAACCCATCCCTCAAGGCATTGGGCAACAGTCCTGTTCGTATGGCTATTGGCCGGGGTCATTGTATCAATCCAGTTTAATAAACAAGTCATTCTGTCAAAGATATGACCATTCTTTCGTAGGATGTCAAGAAAGATTTTGGGAGATCTGTTCATTATAGTGAACGTAAGCAACCTTATGTTTATTATAATGAACATTGATATTGCGCTTCATTTGAGAATTCTTCAAATTGTTGAGATGGAATGAGAGGGTCCTTATGGAACAAGATAGGAATGTGAATCAAGATAAAGAACGATCTGAACCTCTTCAATCCGTTGATCCTGCCATTTTGGAAGAAGCCGTTGATATCCTGAGCAAGCGATTTTTAGCTCCAATCCAAATCAAGTCCGTTCAATTTCTGAGTGAACCCGAACGGCGCAATGTTCTGTTGAGAATCACCTTGGAAGATTCTCCCAATGGCGTACCAACCAGTGTCATTTTAAAGCAAGCTTTGCCTCAAGAATCTTCTAAAGAGGATAAGGAAGCGCTGGGAAGATTTGCCAGGGATTGGGCAGGTCTTGGGTTTTTGAACGCTCTCAACTCTCCTATTGTCCCAAAAGTATATGGGGGCAGCCATACACACCGTTTTATTTTGTTGGCGGATCTGGGCGAGGTACATCTGAGTCTGGTTGACTCCTTAATGGGAACAGATCAAGAAGCCGCTCTGGAAGCATTAACGCGCTTTGCGCAAACGATGGGCCAGCTTCATGCCGATGCTTATGGCCATACGGACAGTTATAAAAAGCTGCTGAAAAGCCTCGATCCGCAAACCAATTATTGGCCGGATTATCTTGAAGATATGGTTTCAAAACGCAGGTTATGAAGACCTGTAAAGAGCCAGGCCCTTTTACCACCCTCGTACATGGAGACATCTGCCCCGATAATGTATTTGATGATCCTCCTAACAACACCATGCACCTTATCGACTTTGAATGGGGTTTTGTCGGAAACGCTTTGTTAGATGGAACGTATTTGCGCATGAGCAACCCGACGTGCTGGTGTGTAAAGGCGTTGCCAGAAAATGTCATTGAGCCTCTTGAAAGGCTTTACCGGCAAGCGTTGATGAAGAAAATCCCAGCAGCGGCTGAGGACAGTCTTTACCATGATGCGTATGTTTCAGCATGTGCCTACTGGATGCTTTGGCGCGTGGTTGGGTTGGAGGATATTTTGGAAACGGATGTGGATGCGTGCGACCCCAAGTTTCCCTTGCACCCTCAATGGAGACCCGAAGATACCCTGCGCCGGCCGCGAAACTTGGCGCGCTTTGAGGCCTTTATAAAAGTTTCCAAAAAGCATGGTCGGCTCCCTTATTTAACGCATATGGCCGAACAAATCTTGGCGAGCCTCAAGTCCCGCTGGGTCGATGTCAAGCCGCTTGAGTTGTATCCGGCTTTTGTTGGAGGGGTGGAAGGTAAGGAGATGGGTTCAGATACAACGTAAGGGAAATCCTCCAAGCAGGCTTATGTCTTGTTATTTTGAAAGTTGGGTGTAGGCTTATGTAAGAAGGAGGAGAGCATAAAACCCTAAATATTTCTGAACCAATCAGACTCTACAACAACTTTTTCTATCATCAGAGTTGCAACGCCAAGTTGTAGTTTCTTGAGTAATTCACAGAGTTCTTCTCCATCGATCAAGTCTACGGCAAAGGCTCCGTCACGGGTAGCTTCTTTGCGGGCTTCCGTCGTAAACGAACCTGTAGTGATAAGAAGCCCTTTATCGCACCGACCCATCATTGCGCCCCTAAAATCTCTGACTTCACTTGCCCCAACACTCCCACGGTAACGCTTGCATTGAAAGAGAACCTGAAAAGAAAGAAGATTAACGCGTAATATACCAACGCCATCTATACCCCCATCCCCGCTTCTACCTGTAACTTTCACGGAAGAAAAACCTGATTCCCGGAGTATACGTTGGCAAAGGCGCTCAAAGGAATCTGGCTTGATGAGTTTGAGAGTTTCTAATAGTTCTTCTTGCCATTCTAGGGGATTTTCTTTAGGTAGCTCTTCTTCTTTATCTTCCAGGGAAGAAGTAGATTTACGGTTTTGGTGATAATTTTGCCTCTTTTCTTTTATCCGGCTTAAGATTTCTTCTTGAGAGATCTTTTCTCCCTCTTTTGTGAAAGACCAAATCCCCCTACTGCTGTTCGTTATAATATCTGCCATTTTTAGAAAAGAGCGCGCCCAGGCAGAGCGATATTGAAGCTTGGTAACATTATTTCGATGAATAACTTCTTGGATTTCTTGAGGGAATTTCTCAGTTTCAATAATTTTATCAAATATCTCTTCATTTGTTCCTGAGCCGCCAAGCTGTTTTATTGCTTCTATCGTTGGCCACATGAGATCAATGTGACTCGGTAAGGATGGTTGAGTACCCATATTTCTTGCTCCTTTATTTTTCAAATTCTGTTAATTATTACAGGTTAATAATTATTACTTCTATTATTTAAAATTAGATTCAATAATTATTAATTTTTGTCTCTGTTCAATTGTGTAAAAACAACCTTATCCGTTTTAGATATGAAAGAAAGAAAATTTACCAATTTCTCTCTTTCTTTCATGCTCTGACAGCCTTCAATAATCTATTTATTTTTTAGCAATATTTCTACACTTTTCTTAAAAATGGGCAGAAGCTAAGAAAACCTTGTATGCTCTCATTTTATATTTTAAGGCTGTCTATATTGTACAAGTATATTCTAAGAGAGAAATTTATCAGAAAATAGTTTTTTTTCAGAATCTGTTAAGGTGAAACTATCTTTTTCTGCATGTTGCTTAGCAAGATCAACCGCTTCTCCGGTATCTTGCTGTGAGTTTTGAAGTAAATCTAAAGCCTTTAACTCTTCGGTAAATTTTTGTCTAAGGTAACATTTTTGCTCTTCAGAGAATAAATTACTTTCTATAAAACCATCTATTTGTGAATATATTTCCAAATAATTAGATAAATGCAAAGAATCCCACGCTCTATTAAAAGTAGCCATCATCTTTCTAAAACTCTCTAGCTTTTGATAACGTGGTTCCGTCGTGTCTTTAACAATTTTTGGAAATTCACGTTCAGAATAAGCTGTAGAGGAAGCATCCATTTCTTTGATTAAGGATTTAACCCACATACGTAGAGGTTTGAGGAGCAACTTAGCAAGTATATTATAATAATCTTCGGATATATCCAGAATCACTTTAGGAGAAGCGCCTAATGTGGTAAGGGAGCTTTTAATTTTATTCATTTCACGGTGTTGAACATCAATTGGGATTTGAGAATCCCAACCACCTATTCTCGCCATAAGCCTGGCTGTTAAGCTGTTAGCAATAATAGCTGCATCTTTTACCGAAGCTATTATATTTTGTGCGTCCTCTTGTATGGTTTCCCACATCTCTGCTTGAATAATTCCAAGAATATTTAACTTCTTGAAACGAGATAAAAAAAGGAAGGGTGTTAGGTAATATATTAATTTTAGAAGGTTTTCTTTGGAGCCACTTTCAAATGACATAAAAATCAAGAGACCTGTTGCTATCGAAAAGATAAGGACCAATACTAAGTTAATAAAAGTCTTCATTCTTGTCTTCCTTGTAATGACACTTAAAGAAACTAGGAGAGCAGAGAAAGGTAAATCGCCGACTTCAATAGGGTGTCCTAAATTTCATTCCTCTTCACAATTGTCTCGACAGTGCCCCACAAGATAAAAGATAGAAAGCTAAACATTCATTAAGCCCTTGTGTCTGTGGTGGGCGCTGTAGGAATCGAACCTACGACCCGCTGATTAAGAGTCAGCTGCTCTACCAACTGAGCTAAGCGCCCCCTCTTGTGAAATAGCAGAAATGTCCCCCGCCTGTCGATAAAAAACGACAGGCTTTTCGAGTTTTTCGCTCTCTTCATCCTCGCTCCTTGGCATGGAACAGGAAACGGTGCTTGAGCCATACGGCTTTTTAATGGAGCATCTGGGTTGGGAAACCATGAGCTTCAAGGGCGGCGACAATTTGGTGGGCGTGGGAAAGATCATGTGTTTCAACGATGGCGTCCACTTCTGCCATTTTGACCGTAATATGGTTAAACAGGCGTTGGTGGCTTACCTCAAAAATATTGCCGCCCGTTTGCCCGATCACCTGGGAGATTTGGCCCAAAACGCCAGGGGCATCGTTCATCTCAATTTTAAGCCGGACGAGCTTGCCATGGCGCACAAGGCCACGTAGAAGAAGGGACGACAGGATGCGCGCATCAATATTGCCGCCACAAATAACAATGCCAACCTTGCGGCCAATAAATTGGTGAGCAACACTCCTGAACGCAGCAACGCCTGTCGCGCCGGCTCCTTCAACGGTGAGTTTGCCATGGATGAGCAAGTCTTCAATGGCGGCTTCAATTTGGTCCTCTGTGACGATCAACATATCAGACAAATGCTTTTTTAAGATGTCACGGGTAAGGATCCCTGGGGACTTAACGGCAATCCCTTCAGCAAGAGGCGCGCCCCGGGAGGAAGACTGAACAGGAAAAGCACGACCTGGATAAAGGGTTTCTGCCATAGCAGGACAATAGGCGGATTGAACGCCAATAATCTCAATTTTGGGGTTGATCCCCTTGGCGGCAATCGCCATGCCCGCCGCAAGACCCCCGCCCCCAACGGGGATGATCAAGACGTCCAGCTTAGGGACATCAGACAGCATTTCAAGCGCCACGGTTCCTTGTCCGGTAATAATAGCCGGGTCATCATAAGGATGGATGAGGGTCAAGCCATCCCGCTTTGCCAGATGGATGGCAACCTCGCCCGCTTCGCTTAAATTCTGCCCTTCGAGGATAAGGGCGCACCCCAATTTTTCGACGCTTTCAATTTTGGCGAACGGCGTATTTTTGGGCATCACAATGGTTGCGGCGATGCCCAGCGATTGCGCATGCCAGGCGACGCCCTGGGCATGGTTCCCGGCTGACATGGCGATCACGCCTTGACGCCGTTGGTCTTCTGATAACCGTGATAATTTAATATAGGCCCCACGTGCCTTGAAGGAGGACACGAGTTGCAAGTTTTCCAGCTTTAAAAAAACATCTATGCCCGTCTGTTCAGCCAACCAGGGGCAGGGAACGGTAGGGGTGCGTAACGTGACATTTTCTAAAGCGACCGCAGCTTGCTGGATATCGCCCAAGCTGATTTCTGAGGTCATCAGGTTTACAGCGTCTCCAGAAGATGGTCAGCGCTGCTTAACTCACAAACGCCGGGGCTTTTTTCCACATTCAGTGCAGTGACAACCCCGTCTTTAACGAGCATGCTGTAACGCAAAGACCGTAAACCCAATCCTGCGCCGGATCCATCGAGGGTCAACCCAACGGCTTTTGTAAACTCAGCGTTCCAGTCTGCCACCAGGGCCATATCCGGATGGGCGTGCGTCGATTTCCCCCAGGCTTCCATGACAAAGGGATCATTGACCGACAAGCACATTACATCAATACCTTTGGATTTAAATTGATCCATTTTTGCGCTAAAACCAGGCAGGTGGGTTGCAGTGCAGACGGGCGTAAACGCGCCGGGAAGGGCAAATAAGGCAACCGTTTTGCCCTTGAACAGGGACTCGGTGTTGATGTCCTGGGCACCACTAGCCGTGACTTTCTTTAAGGTAAGAGAGGGGAGGCGGTCGCCAATTTGGATGGTAGACATGAAAGAAACTCCTATTTAAGTTTGCTGTAAGGTTAGCATACCCCCCTTTCCCTTTGATGGGAAGAGGGGCGTTAATCCTATAGAAAGAAGTTTCCGGTAGAGTAAGACTATGGGACACGTAACTGAGAATGAAAGGCAAAAGCCGTGACACCAAAACAAGACCCCCTTTCTTTGGGAGGGAAGTGTGATTTTACGGGTAAGGTCTTAATTGCCATGCCTTTTTTGCCAGATCCCCGTTTTTCACATGCCGTTATTTATGTGTGTGGCCACGATGCCCAGGGGGCAATGGGGTTAATCATCAACAAGGGGTTGCCGACCGTAACATTTGAAGAGTTGCTGGCGCAAATAGGGGTAGATGTATCTCCTGTCAAGACGCAAATCCCGATTCATTATGGAGGGCCTGTGGAAATTGGCCGGGGGTTTGTCTTGCATTCCAGTGACTACGTGACCGACTCCACGGTCCTCATTGAAAAGGACTTTGCCATGACAGCAACTTTAGATATCTTGCGGGCGATCGCGATTAACCAAGGTCCCCGTGACACGTTGTT
>JAJONN010000052.1 GCA_021323455.1 Alphaproteobacteria bacterium
GCGTGGCCCTATCTCGGCGAAGCTGGTGGCCAACCTGCTCACGGTGGCAGGGGCGAACCACATTTTGGCGGTTGATTGGCATTCCGCTCAAATTCAGGGGTTTTTTGATATCCCAACGGACACTTTGACGTTAGCGCCCTTGTTTTGCCAAGACATTCAAGCGCGTTATGGGCAAGGGGCTGTTGTCGTTGTTTCCCCGGATATTGGGGGGATGGTGCGGGCGCGTGTTGTGGCGGAACATCTGGGAGCGGATCTGGCTATTCTTGACAAACGCCGCACCGGCCCTGGGGAAAGTGCCGTTTTGAATCTCATTGGGAACGTTGCAGGGCGGGCTTGCATCGTTATTGATGATATGGTGGACTCCGCAAGTACCCTTTGCCAGGCTACAGAAGCGCTGGTAACAGCGGGCGCACTTTCTGTGGATGCCTATATTTCTCACGGGGTCTTGTCTGGAAATGCCCTTGAAAAGATTGCAAAATCATCCCTCCGTCGTCTCGTTATTTCTGATACCATCCGGCCCTTGCCGATGACCCTGCAGGCCCCGAAGGTCGAAATTCTTTCTATTGCTGCCCTGCTTGGGGAAGCCATTTACCGCATGGCCCACGGCCAGTCCATTTCGAGTTTGTTGGAAATCAAAGGGAAAGGCTGACAAGAGAGGTAAAAATAAGGGTGTTCCTGATGACGATCTTGCATTTCTGCCAAGAGTCATGTATACACGGAGAAAAGGTATTTTTATTTTAATAGCGACATTTTTCGGGAGTTTTTCTCATGAGTACAGTAACCACGCTTAACGCATCACAACGGACATTGTCTGGTACGGGGGGCGCAAGGGCCGTTCGGGCTTCAGGGTTGGTGCCAGGCATTATTTATGGCAACAAGAAAGATCCCGAAATGATTGCCATGGACCCAAAAGCGTTGATGGTGGAATGTTTGCAACCGGGTTTTTTTAGCCGGTTATACGCTATTGCTATTGATGGCAAGGAACAGGAAGTTTTGGCCAAAGACGTGCAATTTCATCCTGTCACGGACCGTCCCCTTCATGTCGATTTTATGCGCGTCGGTAAAGGGGCCAAAGTCCATGTTTTTGTTCCTGTTGTCTTTATTAATGAAGACAAAGCGCCAGGCATTAAACGCGGCGGTGTTTTAAACATTGTCCACCACAACCTCGAGTTGATCTGCCCAGCGCAGTTTATTCCGGAGAAGTTGACCATTGATTTGACAGGCCGTGACATTAACCAAACAATCCATTTGGAAGATTTGACGCTGCCAGAAGGTGTCGTTGCGGCCCATCCAGAACGGGACAATACGGTTGCCACCATTGTTGCCCCCACGGTGGAATCAGAAAAATCAGCAGAGGGGGCGGGTGGCGGATCTGCGTCGTCCTCTTCTTAACCTTATTTATCTATTGAAGTGTAACAATTCAGGTTATGAGGCAAATGCTAGCGAACCGAAGGTCAGCGGAGCTAAATCGAGAACCGGAGCGGAGCTGACTTCATGTCAATGAGCACCGGAAGCGCAAGATGGAGCGACGCAGTTGCCCATAAGCTGGATTGTTTCTGATGTTTGAGCTGGTTGGCCTTGGTAACCCGGGACAAAAATACGCCCTAAACCGGCACAACATTGGCTTTATGGCTGTTGATTCCTTGGCAGCCGCTTATCACTTCCCTCCTTTTAAAATTAAATTTTCCGCAATGGTTTCGGAAGGAACCATTGGGAGGCACAAAGTTTTGTTGTGTAAGCCCATGACCTATATGAACTTGTCTGGGCAGCCTGCCGGAGATTTGATCCGTTTTTACAAAATTCCTCCTGCCAGCGTTTATGTGGTTCATGATGACCTAGACCTGGAGCCAGGCCAGATAAAGCTCAAAATCGGTGGGGGCAACGGGGGCCATAACGGGCTGAAGAGCCTTGACCAGCATATTAGCCCCGCTTACTGGCGGCTGCGGTTGGGCATTGGCCATCCGGGGCGCACCTCCCTTCAGAAAGACAGGGTTACGGATTATGTCTTAAGTAATTTTTCCCGTAACGATGAAGAATGGTTAACTAGTGTCCTACGTGCCATTACAGAAGAGGCGGATACGCTGTTTGGGTGTGATCCAGGGGCTTGGCTTACCCGAATTGCCCAAAACTTACGGCGATAGACCGGAAATTTTTCCATAAAAAAAGCGGGGAATGCTCCCCGCTTTTTAAGAAAGCCTGCTGCCTTATGATGGCGCTCTTTCACCTGGGTGTACTGGTTTTCCGGCTTTAGGGCTATTGTCCGTACTGATATCGCCATCTGCTTTAGGCAAGGCATAATTCTCTTGATCAAAGGATTTCCTGTATGGATCTTGAGGACTATTGGAACTGCCATGGTGAGGAGAAGGATCGGAGGGAGGAGACATTGGATCCTTAGGACTATTAGAACTGCTAAGGTGAGAGGAAGGATCAGAGGGAGGCACAGGCTTTTTCCCTTTTTTGTGTCTAGCTGCTGGCTTTGCAGCGTTTGTTGCCGCTGCTGCTTCTGCAGACGCTTCCGGTTTGGCTTCAGCGCCAGTTTGGCTTGCTAAAGTGCCAGGAACGGCCAATGCAGCAATCATTGCGCTTAAGATAATGGGTAACTTTACGGTCATAGTATATCGTCTCCTGTTGATAAATAACACTAAACTTCACACTTAACAGCATAGCATCAAGAATAAAAAAAAATACAATACATTTTTTCATTTATTTTATAAAATTCTTTGCTTGTGGCTTGTACACTGCAGAAAACTTCAATTCTTTCAAGAAAATTAAAAAAGTTAAATTTTTTTTGAAATAGTGCCATACTTTATGAAATAGACTAACGAGCGTCCTGTCATTGTAAGGAGCGTATAGCGCGACATAGCAATTCTAAGGGGCAAAAGAATCCAGGAATAACATTGAACAATCGACGTGTCGTTAAGAAGAATTGGGACGGTCCCTTTGAAGAAGCTGAACAGTATGGCCCGACTGTCGCGGAAGAAGAGCTTCACTTTCACCCGCGGCCAGCGAATGGCCCTTCTTTTTTGAGGGAAGAAGCGCCATCAACGGCTTCTATGCCCTATGATCCCCCGCCTTCTTTTTTAACCCAAGCCCCTTTGGGAACGTCGTGCGAAGAGGCGGTTGATTTAAAGCGATGGGCTGAAATTTCTGGTATTGGGAAACAAGATGGTACGGTAGATACGGTTCCTCTTGCCCGCAAGGCGTTTGAACAACCAAGGCAAATTCCCAAAAAGCTGAAGAAAAGGCCATACGGGAGGGATGAAGGAAATGGGTTTATACATCGTTGGGTTTATGAGGAAGTCAGGCTTTCCATGAGTAAAATGTCGATTATGAGTTTAGTCCTGGGGCTCCTATTTCTGGGAACCTTGTTTTTTATCATCGGGTTTTTGGCGGCCGTGGCAACCTTAAAGCAGGATGACGCTGGGCATGCCCGGTCAGCCTGGCAAGCCTCGAATACGCAAGCGCAAGGTGGACAAGGGGGGAGGAAATTAGGCGCTATGGTCGGCAGCGCGGGGAGTAGCCTTGTGGGTAATGAGGTTCACAAGCAATTGGCCCCGTTAGGAAAGGTTATGGGGACAGCCTCAGCTGCGGTTCCTCGGCCTTTGCAGCCATTTGCCCGTTATGGCGTTGGTTCAGCACAGACGGAGGTACGAAGTGTTGGCAAGCAGGTAAATCCTTTTATGCCCTATCGGCGAATAGGAGCGTCAGAACAGCAAACCTATGGCGGTGTCCAGCAGCAGCCATCCGGGGCACCTCAAGGATATCCAGCATCCCAAGGCCAGCCTTACGGCTTCCCCGCGACGCCAGCCGGGTACCCGCAACCGGTTGCCAATCTTCAAGGAGAGCAAGGGGGTTATGGGCAAGGATATGTTCCTGAACAGCCGCCGCCCATGATGATGCCACAGCCAATGCTGCAACAAGGAGGACAACAGTCCTCCTATCCGCAGCCGATGCAACAGCCTATGGGCGCGCCATACCCACAAATGATGGGCCCGCAGCCTCAAATGGTTCCCCAGCAGCAACAGATGATGGCGCAACAGCCCTATCCTCCACACGCCTACTATCCGCAACAGATGATGCCGCAAGGGCATTATCGATAAGGCCCTTATCCCCGTTTTTGTTGGTGGTGGATAATAACGCCTACAATCATAACGCCCATCGCAACAATGCCGACAATGAGGGTTGCAAGGGCGTTTATGACCGGGCTAACGCCGAGACGAATTTGGGAGAAAATCAGCATCGGAAGGGTTGTTGCGCCAGGGCCGGATAAAAAGCTTGCGATGACGACATCATCCAGCGACAGCGCAAAAGCCAATAACCATCCCGCCAGCAGGGAGGGTAAAATCAACGGCAGAACGATCACTAAAAATACCTTTAAAGGGCGTGCCCCTAGATCGAGGGCAGCCTCCTCAATGGATCGATCAAAATCCTGCAACCGAGCTTGAACCACCAGATAAACATAGGCCATGGCAAGCGTAATATGGGCAATAGTAATGGTTAAAATCCCGCGCTGGGTTGGCCATCCGATTAGTTGTTCAAAAGTCACAAACATCATAAGCGCCGCAAGTCCCGTAATAACGTCTGGCATGACCAGGGGGGTAGAAATCAAGCCACTGAATAATGTCCGGCCGCGGAATTGGGTAAAACGCACCATAGTGATAGCAGCAAGCGTCCCGAGAACAACAGAAGCGGTTGCCGCTAGCGAGGCAATTTTAAAGCTTGCCAGCACGGCGTCGAGGAGCCCTTCATTTGTCCACAACTCTTTATACCATTTGGTTGAGAACCGGCTCCATACCGTAACCAGGCGTGATTCGTTAAAAGAGAAGATGACCACCATTAATATAGGAAGATAGAGAAACCCATAGCCAACAATTAAAGTCGTAACGCTTGTTTTAGAGAAGCTGCGCATGTTTTCTCCTCCTATTCCTCTTTAGCGCTTAGTTGAAAGCGTTGGAAAATGGTGAAGGGAACAACGAAAATGAGCAGCATCATCAGAGCAAGGGCGCAAGCCAAAGGCCAGTTCTGGTTGTGAAAGAACTCGTTCCACAGCACACGGCCAATCATGAGTGTTTCTGGCGCGCCAAGGAGTTCTGGGATGACAAATTCCCCAATCGCTGGAACAAAGACCAGGATGCTGCCCGCACTAATGGCTCGAAACGACAAGGGGACAGTGACCCGCCAAAAAGTGCGCCAAGGTCGGCAGCCCAAATCATAAGCGGCTTCCTGGTAGGCGGGGTCAATTTTATCAAGGACGGAATAAATCGGTAAAATCATAAAAGGCAGATAACAGTAAACGATGCCAATTGTTACAGCAAAGGAATTGTACAAGAGGGGGAGCGGTTCATGAATAATCCCTGTCCATTGCAAAAAAGTATTGATAACGCCCTCAGTGCTTAATAACCCAATCCAGGCATAAACGCGTACCAAAAAAGAAGTGAAGAACGGTAAGATAATGAGCAACAGCAGAATAGGCCGCCACTGGGGGGAAGACTGGACGATAGCGTAAGCTATGGGGTACCCAATGAGCAAGCAGGAAAGGGTTGCGATAAAGGCAATTTTGAGGGAGCTGATAAAAGCGGAAGCATAAAAAGGCTCCGTGAGCAAGGCGCTATAGGTGGCGAGATTAAGCTGCAACTGGAGAACCTGTTCCGCCGACCATTGGAAGAGGGGATGAAAAGGAGGAATCGCCAGGACAGGTTGAGACAAGCTGATCTTGACCACGAGAATAAAAGGGATCAAAGAAAATAACCCAAGCCATAGATAGGGCGCAGCAATAACCAGCCGCCGTTCTCTGGCAAGGCGGTTCCAAAAGTGGTTGCCCAGGCTTGCAAAGGTTTCTCGGACGGTCATGATGTTAAAACAACTCCGTTTTCTGCGTGCCAGAATACATAAATTTCATCTTCCCATTTGACATCTCTTTCTGATAGACGAAAGAGGTTCGGTAAGGCTGCCTGGATTATTTTACCAGATGGAAGTTCAACATGATAAATAGAAATGTCCCCTAAGTAAGCAATCTCCCGGACGATGCCTTTGGCATAATTGCGGTTGCCCGAAGGTTGTGTTGTCGAGATCATTACTTTTTCAGGGCGCACGGCAACGGCGACTTGAGCGCCTACGGGAACAGCGGCAGAATGCGTGACATAAAGCTGGCATCCCGCGGCTTCAGAGTCAATGAGAACATGATCGGGTTCGTCTTCAACAACGACCCCTTCAAAGATATTAATGGAGCCAATAAACTCTGCTACGAATTGAGAATTTGGGAATTCATAAACATCGTGGGGCGCGCCAATTTGACGAATGCGTCCTTCTTCCATAACCCCAATGCGGCTTGACATAGTCATCGCTTCTTCCTGGTCATGAGTAACCATAATAAAGGTAATGCCCACCCGTTCCTGGATATTTACCAATTCAAATTGCGTGCGTTCCCGTAAACCTTTATCCAATGCGGCCAAAGGTTCATCGAGTAACAGAAGCTTGGGTTGTTTCACCAGGCTTCGCACCAGGGCAACGCGTTGGCGTTGTCCTCCTGAAAGTTGATGGGGTTTGCGCTCTGCAAACGCGCCCATTTGAACAAGATCCAGCCCTTCCTTGACGCGGTCCCGGATTATTTTAGCGGGCAAGCGTTCCTGTTTAAGTCCAAAGGCAATATTTTGGACAACGGTCATATGAGGAAAGAGGGCATAAGACTGGAACATCATATTAACAGGGCGCTCATAGGCTGGCACATCCGTTACATCCACCCCATCAATATAAAGGCGGCCGGTTGTTGGTTTTTCAAAGCCAGCCAGCAATCGCAGTAAGGTTGTTTTCCCACAGCCTGATCCACCCAAAAGGGAGAACAGTTCTCCCTGGTAAATAGACAAGGAAACGCCACGGACAGCAATGGTTGATCCAAAGCTTTTTGTGACATTTTCAAGGGTAATATAGGGCTTTGCCTTTGGATCTTGCCAAGGCTCAAGCTGGCGGCGGGGGGCAGGGTGGGGCGCCATGTCAGGAGCCAGGAGTCAGGAGCCAGGATAAACAGCCATTTATCTGTCCTTCCTGTTCTCTTATTCTTGATTTTTGTTCCGTGTTCTTAAAAGGGCTTTTCATTCTAAGTTCTCCTGCTTGGCTAGTATCCTTACCCCTGCTTTCTGGCTTCTGGTCCTTGTTTTGCAAGAAACCAATATCGGGTTCGTGTCTCTTCATACCGACGGTTTTGGATCTTATCAAGCTTTAACTTTCCAAGTACGTCCCGCCGTGGATAAAGGGTTTCATTATTTCGGATTTCTTCTTTTATGAAAGGTTGAGCTCCCCTGTTCGCAATTGGAAATTGCGTTGAATTTGTAATGGCAGCACTTATTTCTGGTCTCATCAAAAAGTCGGCAAAGGCATGGGCGTTTCCAGGATGTGGCGCATCTTTTGGGATACACATCGCATCAACCCACAACGTTCCCCCTTCCTCAGGGATAACATAGCGGATGGTCGTTTTGCGCTTTGCCTCCCTGGCTTGTTCCTGGGCTATCTGCACATCCCCTGACCAGGCCTGAGCCACGCACACTTCGCCAGACACCAGTTCATTGGCAAAGCGTTGTCCAAGGAAGCGGGAGATAAAAGGACGTATTTTCAGAAGGTGCTGCTGGGCCATTTTCAGGTCATTCAAGTCTGAGCTTTGGGGGTCCCGGTCGAGAAACGACAGGATAGCCGGATAGACATCAACAGCTTCATCCAGGAGCGTCACGCCGCAGGACCTGAATTTTGAAACAATGATTGGATCAAAAAGCATCCGGTAACTATGAACAGGCGCGTCGGGCATACGGGCAAGGATCGTTTCTTCAACATAAGCAAACCCAATTGTCCCCCAGAAAAAAGGGATGCTGTAATTCAAGCCAGGGTCAACAATCTGCATGCGTTCTATAAATTCAGAATCCAGGTGTTGCAGGTTCTCCAACCTGGATTTATCCAGCTTTTGAAAAACACCCGCCCGGATTTGGCGTTCAAGGTATGGAGAGGCGGAAGGAAAAACAATATCATAACCCGACTTTCCTGCCAGAAGTTTGGCTTCCAGTATTTCATTGCCGTCGTAAAGATCATACCGGACATGGATGCCTGTTTCGGCTTCAAACTGACGCAAAACAGAATCAGGAATCATGCCATACAGGGTTCCCCAAACTAACAGGAAAATAATAATGATCAAAGCGCTCGATTTTTTAAGGAAAGTCTGCTTTTCTGACCAGTTCAATTTCATTTTTCCTTCTATTTTTCATCAGATGCATTTAGTCACGGCGCGCTGTAGAAATCAATGAAAATCGGTGAAAAAGATACTCCAACAGAATAGAAAAAAATATAGCTCCCAAAACGCCAACAAGAGCGCTGGCAACAGGGTAACCTTGCGAAAATTCCAGAATGCAAGATAATGAAGTCAGCTTGCAAATGGGGACGCCGTTTGAAGAGACCATCCCCAGGCTTTTTCCAGCCTTCATTGCCCAGGAGATTCGTAAGCATATGCCGAGAATGACGAAAGCGCCAATCATCCCAATATAAGGCCGAGGTAAGGAATACCCGAACCGGACACCCATTTGGGAGCCTAAGATCCCTCCGCCTAAAAGAGTGAGAACCAGGAGTAAGTCTACAGATTGTGTTCCAACGGCATGCATAAGGGTTGTGATGATACTCATCCCAACGCCAGCTAAAAGAGTCGTACCATAAACAACAGGGCTTGTTCGACCAATGAGGTAAGATATGGCTGGCATCATGAAAACGCCGTTTCCAACGCCCAGGCTGGACGTCAACGCGCCATTGATCATGCCAACCAACAAAGGAAACAAGATACTGAGTTCAACTCGGGTTCGGGTAAAATAGAGTTTAAGCCCAATAAACCGTGTCCAGGATGGGGCTTGGATGGCTTTGACGGGTGACCGGTAGTGGGCCAGGGTCTTTAGGCTTTGGCGGAATAAAACAAAGGACATGGCTGCCAGAACAATAATATAACTTACCGTAATAATGGAAACGGCCTCACCATGCGCGTTGAGCCAGCGCAACAGAAAGACACCCAGAATTGCCCCGATAATGCCGCCAATGAGTAAAATACCCCCTAACCGGAAATCAACATCATTATTTCGGCGATAGTTTAAAAAGCCGGTCAAGTTTGTTCCAATGGAATGGTTGACCTGGCTGGCAACAGCAACAAGGGGGGGAACGCCCAAGACCATCAAAGCAGGTGTGATAATGACGCCTCCTCCAACCCCCAGCATGCCAGATAGAAACCCTCCAACTCCTCCTAAGCCTAAAATGAGGAAAAGATTTAATGTAACGCCAGCAATGGGGAAAGTAAATTCAAAATCCATATTTTAGTATACCGTTTACAGAGGCGAAAAGGAATTTGAAGTTTTGAATGACTTCCAAAAGTTCATAATGATAGTAATTAAGATTTTTCAACATCTTTTACCATAGCAAGGGTTACGCAGTTTTTTATCAAATTACCCTTGTTATGATGTATATTTATGTTAATTTTGTACGTAGCGGAAGAAAAAAAAGACATCAAGGTTGTTGAAGTTGAAAAAACTGTCCTGAAAGATATTACCCAAACAGTCTTTCTAATCGGAACAATCCAAGCCAAAAGATCAACGATCCTTAATTCTCTTATAATGGCCAACCAAAGATTTGACGAACTCTATAGGCATCCCTTATAAAGCTTCCCATCATAACCCAATCCTTTAACCAAGGAGAAGAATGATCAGGAGAAAGATTTTTTGATGGGTTGATCTGGCGTGTAAAGACCCAAGGACGTTACAAAAGCAAGGCCAGCCTGAAGCATGAGGTTCCACAAGGCGGCCGAAATGCCCAATAAAGACCAAGAGACCTGATCACAGCGGGGACGGGTCACTTTCATCAATTGGGCGCGGAATTCTTCGAGGGTAGCAGCAGTGCCAACGCCTGTACAGCTGGCGGGACCTGCCCACCAGTGTTGTTCCATGCCGACGTGGTAGAAGGTGAGGGCGATACCTATTGATAAAACAATAAGCTGGATGAAAACGCCCCGGTGGTTGCTGAATGTGTGGGTTTTCAGGCCAAGGATGCCAACAAGGATAACACCTACATAAACGCCCCGTTCATACAGACAGAAATCACAAGGCGAAATTCCAAAGCCATATTCGGCGATATAAGCTGCTGCCAAGGAAAGGGCTGAGATGGCTATGAGAAAACAATGAAGGCGGTTGGGAGTAATGCCTCCTTTTATGATGACTCCAGAGAACCTCAGTTATCCTGCTAAAATCTTAACAGCCAAAAATCCGGCAATCAAGAGGGCGAGCATGCCGCCTAAAACCCAAGGGAGGTAGCGTTCAATAAATGTGCGTGCCCAATCCCCAAAAAACCAGAGTAACCCGGCAAGAAGGAAAAAGCGGAAAGAGCGGGCAATGAAGGAGGCCAATATAAATTGAGTGAGGTTTAGCCCGGCGACGCCGCTGGCGATCGTCACCAATTTAAAAGGGATGGGCGTGAGCCCTTTAAGGACAATAATCCAAAATCCCCAGGCCTGGAAGTCGGTTTGAAACCGACCAAAAGCATTCTCTAGATGGTAAGTTTGAATAATCCACTCCCCGGCGGTTTCAAACAAGAAATAACCAATGGCATAACCGGCTAGTCCCCCTAAAACGGAGGAAATTGTGCAAATGAAGGCTAACCACCAGGCTTTGGCACGATCTGCCAAAATCATCGGAATAAGCATCAAGTCAGGCGGTAAGGGGAAGAAGGAGCTTTCTGCAAAGGAAACGAGCGTGACGGTCCAGACAGCCTTGGGCGTACTGGCGCTGCGAATGGTCCAGTCATAAATGCGGCGAAGAGAAGAGGGAGAGGCAATGGCAACTGTTTGGGTCATGCTCTCAGTCCCGCTTCTTCAAGGGTGGCTCCTCGGTTGAGCTTCTCTTCAATCAAGTTTATCATTTCCTTGACGCCGTAGAGAGCGATAAAAGATCCCATACGCGGGCCATCTGGTTGCCCAAGGAGCACTTCGTATAACGCTGAGAACCAGGCACGCAGGTCGGGATAAAGATGACGCTTTCCGACTTCAAAAACAAGGGCTTGTAGGTCTTCAGCAGAAGCATCCGCTGTTACAGTCTTTAAGCTGTCCCTTAGGTCAAGAAGGGCTGCCTGGTCTGTTGCCGTTGGAGGGCGGTAAGTTTTATGGGGCAGAATGAAGTCGTGATAATAGTGGATTGCATGCTCAATGAGCCGGGCTAAGAAAGGGGCTGATTCTGGTGTTGTTTCCTTCTGGTACCGGCTTACAAACCCCCACAGAATAGAAGCATCTTCAGCGTGGCAAACAGAAGCCAAATTCAGAAGGATCCCGAAACTTAAAGAACTTTCCAAGACAGGAGGATGCCCAGCGTGGACGTGCCAGGCGGGATTTTCCAGCTGCTGGTCTTGAGGTTGTGCTGGATACTTGGCGACCCAGCTCAAATAATCATCCACATGGCGGGGAATAACATCAAAGTACAGGCGTTTTGCCTTGCGGGGGGATTGGTACATGTAATAGGACAGGCTTTCCCAAGGAGCATATTTGAGCCACTCTTCAATGGTCAGGCCATTGCCTTTTGATTTGGAGATCTTTTGTCCGAGTTCATCGAGGAATAACTCGTAAGTCAGGCACTCAGGAGCGCGCCCACCCAAAATGTGCGTAATTTGGCTTGAGAGTTTTACAGAATCAATAAGATCCTTTCCTGACATTTCATAGTCCACGTCGAACGCCCGCCACCTCATGCCCCAGTCTGCTTTCCACTGTAATTTGCAATGGCCGCCTGTTATAGGCACTTCAATGGCCTCCCCTGTTTTAGGATCGAGATAAGTAATGGTTGCGGCTTCCAGGTCGCGGCTAATAATGGGGACTTGAAGCACATGCCCTGTCTTGGGGCAAATAGGGAGAAAGGGGCTATAGGTAGACCGGCGTTCTTCACCAAGTGTAGGGAGTATGACAGCAATAATGTCATCATAGCGTTCAAGTACGAGCTTTAACGTTTCGTCAAACCGACCGCTTTTATACCAATCCGTAGAACTTTGGAACTCATACTCAAATCCAAAAGAATCCAGAAATTGGCGAAGCATCGCATTGTTATGGTGGCCAAAGCTTTCATAACGGCCAAAAGGATCCGGAACTTGAGTGAGAGGCTTGCCAAGATGCTGCGCCAGCATGTCTTGGTTGGGAACGTTGTCAGGAACTTTGCGAAGACCATCCATATCGTCAGAAAAAGCAAACAACCGAATCGGGATATCGCTTAAAATCTGCAAAGCATGACGGACCATACACGTGCGAGCCACTTCGCCAAACGTGCCGATGTGGGGCAATCCCGATGGCCCATAACCTGTTTCCATCAAGATATAACCTTTTTTGGGTTTTTGGTGACGGATACGGTGCAGAATATGCCGAGCTTCTTCAAAAGGCCAAGCTTTCGCATGGGCACCAGCTTCACGCCACTGCCCCTCATTTTCATTTAGCGTCATTTTATTTACTCTTTAAAAGTACAAACCTTGTCTTGAAGATTATATACCATGGATTAAAAGATTTGGGAATGCTTGCCATTGTTGTTCGCACATGATATGACCGAGAAATATTTATATTTTTTAAGGAAAGGCGAAAAGATGTCTTTAAAGGGATATCTAGAAGAGTCTGCTCGAATCATTCAACTTGCAGCAAATGATAGTGCCCTCTTGCGTGCTACGGAAAAAGCAATTCGTTTGGTTATTGATACATTATCACAAGGGTTGCCGGTTCTGGTTTGTGGCAACGGCGGCTCGGCTTGCGATGCCTTGCATATGACGGGAGAGTTGGTCGGGCGGTTCATGATGGAGCGCAAGGCCTTGAATGTAATCGCTTTATCGGACAATGTCAGTATTTTAACAGCTTTAGCGAACGACTATTCTTATGACTATGTTTTTGCGCGTCAAGTTGAGGCATATGGGAAACCGGAGGCCCTCATCATTGGTTTATCGACAAGTGGAAATTCGCCAAATGTTATCCGTGCTTTTGAAGTTGCCCATGAGCAAGGAATGAAAACAATCGCTTTTACTGGAAAAGGGGGCGGAAAAATGGCGCCTTTGAGTGATATCCTTCTGGAGGCCCCATCTTCCGTCGTTCCCTTGGTCCAGCAAGTTCACATTTGTTTGTATCATCATCTATGTTATGCGATCGAACAAGAAATGTTTGGACAAGATGAGCAGAAGGCTATTTATTTGGGGGGTTAATTCCTGCTATAACAAGTCGAATTAATATAATAATTTTAGGAGAATACTATGTCATTTGAAGTTGTTTCCTCTGGACAATTGCGCCAATACATTGAAAAAGTAGAACGTCTTGAGGAAGAAAAGGCAGAATTAATGGAAGCTATCCGCGACGTTTTTGGAGAAGCGAAAGGAAATGGTTTTGACGTTAAAATTATGAAGCAGGTCCTCAAGATGCGTAAAATGAAACAAGAAGAGTTAATGGAACAAGAAGAGCTGCTAACACTTTATCTTCAAGCTTTGGGCATGGTTCCGGCCAGCCAACCGTCTGACGGAATTGACGCCGCGGCTTAAGCACGGTGAAGAGGCAATAGAGTCAGCAGGATACACTCATGTCCTCATCAGATAAACAGCAGCTTTTTACCCGGCGAGCTTTGATTTTAGGGGGCGTCCAAGGAATTCTTCTGACCAGTTTGGTAGGCCGACTCTATTATCTTCAAGTAAATTCTTCAGATCATTACCGTACCCTTTCAGACAAAAACCGTATCCATTCCCGCCTTATTGCCCCGTCTCGGGGCCAGATCCTTGACCGGACGGGTAAAATTCTGGCAACGCACCATAACGCTTATCGCGCCATCGTCATTCGGGACCAGGCAACAGATTTACCTCAGTTGCTCAAATCTGTTCAGTCCATGTTAGGGCTAGACGACCAAGATATGAATCGAATCGCCCAAGAGTTAAAGCGAAAGCCCCGATTCGTGCCGGTGACGCTGAAAGAAGGCCCTTTGGGCTGGAGACATGCCATTGCGTGGGGTTTGTAGGAACTGTTTCAGAAAATGACTTAGATGGAGACCCGCTCCTTGAATTGCCTGGGGCCCGTATTGGAAAAAGCGGGATTGAAAGAGCCTATGAGTCCCGCTTACGCGGATCCCCTGGGGTTAAACAAGTCGAATTAAATGCGGTTCGCCGTATTGTGCGGGAACTGGCAACAACAGCAAGTGTTGCTGGACAAGACATGCGCGTAACTCTTGATCTGGAATTACAACAATTCGTATTCCAGCGTCTTTCCATGGAAAAGGGAGCGGCTGCTGTTGTTTTGGATGCAAAGGGAGGAGGGATCTTAGGTTATGTTTCCACACCCGGCTTTGATGCCAATTTGTTTGCCAATGGTATTTCAAAGACGCATTGGGCTGCGCTCTTGAACCATCCCCAGCGCCCTTTAAATGACAAGGTTTTAACAGGACAATACGGCCCGGGATCTACCTTTAAAATGATCGTGGCGATGGCAGCCCTGGAAGCAGGCATTATTACGCCCACAACGCCCATATGTTGTCCTGGATTTGTAACTCTGGGGGATCATGCTTTCCATTGCCATAGTTGGAAACAAGGGGGACATGGGACAATCACACTGGAGAATGCTATTGCGCAATCCTGTGATGTTTATTTCTTTCAGGTGGGAAAAATGCTGGGCATTGATCCTATGGCAGCGATGGCGAAACGTTTTGGCTTAGGCGCGCTTACAGGTATTGGCCTTCCCGGGGAAAAGCCAGGGCTGGTACCGTCGCGCAAATGGAAAAGCCTGGTTAAGGGAAAAGCCTGGATGTTGGGGGAAACATATAATGCCAGTATTGGCCAAGGGTATGTGTTGGCAACGCCGCTTCAACTCGCTGTTATGACAGCCCGACTTGTAACCGGAAAAGCCATTTTCCCCCATTTTGCCATTGGAGAAGAGACTCCTGTTTTTCAAGATATGAAATTAAAACCAGACCATCGAAAGGTTGTGTTATCTGGTATGGCAAAAGTGGTAAATACTCCCTCTGGTTCTGGGTACGCGAGTCGTATCATTGAGCCGGGGTTTGAGATGGGGGGAAAAACGGGGTCAACCCAAGTGCAGCGCATCACGAAACGAGACCGGGAGCAAGGACTGGCCAGTAGCGCCAGCCGTCCCTGGCATACGCGCGAGCATGCGTTGTTTGTTGGCTATGCGCCCCTTGACGCCCCTCGCTTTGTCACATCTGTTCTTGTGGAACATGGGGGAAGTGGCGCTAAAGCCGCTGCCCCGATTGCGCGGGATATTCTTCTGATGGCGCAAAAGATAATGTCACTTTCATAACCCGCCTGTTTCCTTCAACCAAAGAATTTTAAGGAAGGATTTAATTTTAAATACGCTCGGATGGAAGGGTTGCAACTTTGGTCCTCCCATAATGCTTGGCGAAAATCTTGATTGGCTTGATTACTAAGATCTCTCCATTTCTGAAGGGTTCCTTGAGTGATCGGGATAACCATTTGTGTTTTTGTTCCCCTTATTGTGGGGATCGTGTCTTCATAGGCCACCAGATTCTCATAAATTCCTAATGCATGCCCTTCAGGCGTATCATTGGCATAGATAATCAAATTTAAAGCGCCATGCTCTTGACAAAACAAAAGAATATGTGTCAAAATTTTCATTTGAAACTGAATGAGAATCATGGCATAAAGTGTTTCGTCACCCCCAACAAACTCGTTTAATTCTTCAGCGACCATATCAGGAAAGTGACACGTCACAGAGGAGGACTCTCCGTCGTCTTGGTTGTTATGAAGTTCTAGGACAATCCGATAGCCTAAGTGGTGGAAAGAATCTTGGGCAATTAGGGCATAATGGAAATATCCTATTTTTTGGACTTCAGCTGTAAACCCGGTACCTGAATTTATTGCTTGGGAAGGATTTTTCTTTTTAATTTGAAGAGGAGAAGGATTAGAAACAACAAGCTTTAAGGGGGAGGCTTTTTTCTTCTTGGGCAGGGAATCAAAAGGTTCTGGCATAGCTTTTCCTCCATTTTGCCGAGCTTGGAATATATGTGTGCATTACTTTTATATACAATATTGATGCATAGGTCAAAATCAAAATGATACAGAGGTCAAAAGATCTCAGATGGAGGAAGCTACAATCACGAAGAGGAAGCTCCTGCACAATTTTTATTACATGGGAGCGATAATAAAATTAAGGAAGATCAGATAATTTAAACTTTAGTTTTGCCGGCTTTCAAGCGTCGCCACGTATTCGCTTGTGAAGCAACTCTAATTCACGCTCCAATCCCTCAAAATGAGAAATACCGTAAAGGGAAGCAATGGCTATTGGTAAGCCTATGATCCAGATCCCAAAGGAACCCAGGTAGCTTACTAAATAGATTAGGCCAAAAGATGTGATAATATACATAATTGCCCTTGCGATTGAAAATAATAATGTGGCGCACCTGAACCTACAATACACAGGAAAATGATCAAAAAATATAGGTGTAGATGGCGACGCTTCTAATGCGAAAATGAATATGAGGGCTTGTATTAAAAATAATTGCACAGGACTTGTTACAGGCATCATTAAAAAAGGTAATAATATGATCACTAAAAGCGTCAGTCTCGTTCTTATTTTTTGAATTTTCAGGGGGTGGATCCAATAGCTCAGGTACATCAAAACAATACAGACAATTAGAGAAACAGACGCCAGAAAAAAATTATGGGCAATAATATCTTCAGTGCTATAATCGAAGCTTTCTTTAAGGACAGGAATAAAGTGGAAAAATCCTAAATACATGGTAAAAGGGGTTCCACAAGTTATAAAAAAATAGGACATTAGTGTCTTATAATTTAAGCGTTCTTTCCAAGTCGCATTAACCTCTGGTCCGCGAATGGGATCGAATTCAAGATTCAGATCTTCAATGCCTTTTCTCAGTTCTTTTCTTTTCATTTCAAGAAAGACGGGTGTTTCCCGTAGACGTGTTCTGGCAAATACGCTTACAATTGAAATGATGGCTCCCGCCCAAAATACAAGCCGCCAGTTCATATTGAAAGAGATGACAAGAAAAGCAACCCCAAGAGCAGCCAACGTTCCTACCTCATCAGCAACATTTACAGATAAAACAGCCGGAAAACGGGCTGGACGCTGGATACTTTCTGTTAGATAAATGTGTGCTCCGACAACTTCCCCCATGGATGACATGCCTTGGAGGATCCGGCAGATCGTTACAACCCAAGAAGCCGTTATGCCAATTTGGGCATAGGTTGGAAGGTTGGCCATAACAAGGCAGGAGACTGCCATCATAGCCGTCGTAATAATGATGGTTGTTTTTCGACCGATATGGTCCCCAATCCAACCAAAAATTAAGGCGCCAATCGGCCTAAAGGCCAAGCTGGAACATAAGGCAAAAGCCGTTAGAAGCGAGGCCGTGTGGGGGTCTGTTTTGGGAAAGAAAATCTCGTTGAGAAGAACGGCCATGTGGACATAAAGCATCAGGTCAAAATATTCTAGGAAAGTCCCGACCTGTAAGAGTCCAAGGGATTGTTTTTGCTCACGGTTCAGAGAAGAAAATAGTCCCATGATTATGACTTTCTTTTTTATTTTTTCTGGTTATTACCAATGATGGAAGGCGGGGGCTTTGTCAATACCATTACGCTAATCTCATTCTTTTTGACGCAGCGTATGACTTGCATTTCTATCTATACGAAAAAGAAACCAGAGGGGTTTAATCTCTAAATGCTCACAACTTGGTTACGGCCGCTTCTTTTTCCTTGATAGAGGGCTTGGTCTGCCTTATGGATGAGTTCTTCCAGCGCGGGGTGGCTTCCAGGTAAAATGCTTGTCAGGCCAATGGTTACGGTGGTTTTTAGAGAAGCCGATGCAGGGAGTGATATATTTTCAGATTCGATCTTGGCGCGGATCCTTTCAGCAATTTCAAAGACATTATGAGAAACTGGTTCATTTATAAGCAGTAGGAATTCTTCGCCTCCCCATCTTCCGATGGCATCTGTTTCTCGACATCCCGCCATTTCGAGGAGGGCAACGGCAAAGCCTATGCCACTTAAGAGGTATTCATCCATGCGATACCTTAAAATATTATAGATGCCCTGACGGTTCCACAGGCCGGTTAAAGGATCGGCCATAGAGGCCATACGGGCTTGGTCAAGGTCGGATGCAAGCTTACCCTTATCTGTACTTATGGTATAATTCTGAATTTCTGTCTCAACCAGTGCCGCAACGTCTTTAAGGAGAATAAGTTGGCTTTTTGAGAAGTGCCGGGACTTGCTGTCGGCGATGGAAACGGTTCCCAGCTTCTGACGATTTAATTCCACCGGATAACCTGCATAAAACCGGATATGCGGATCCCCTAATACATAAGGGTTGTTGCGGAAGCGCTCGTCCAGAATTGTTTCGGGGACGTTAAAAATCTCTTCTTGTGAAAGGACATGCTTACAAAAAGAGCTTTCATGGGGTGTTTCAAGCACTTTTGTTTCAAGCAACGATTTAAAGCGCGTGCGCTGCTCATCCATAAAACTCACGGCTGCGATTGGCACATCGAACAAGTTTCGTGCCAGGCGTATAATACGTTCAAACTTCTCTTTTAATGCCTCATCTACAACATCAAAGGAACGTAAAGCATGGGAGGGATCTGACAAGGTTAAGGGAAGGTTAGGTGCAAGCATTTTTTATTTCCTCGTTTCGTCATCCTAACAACGGGGCCGTTTCCTTCAGGTCTGCGGTTGCGGCGTTTGCTATGGGAGATCGCCAGGTTATTTGGTCGAACCCTTCACAAGATGGGCAAATAGGCCGCCAGAGGGGTGTTGTTAAATGGCAACTCTGGCATACCCAAGTTGGGTCTGCAGGGGCTGCTTTAGCCCGTTCCCGCCATTCATGCGCTCGGTTCGCCTGGTGAGGATTTTCTCCTTCTTCTATTTCGGCCATGAGGTGACACACCCTTTGAGAATATGAGACACTTTTGAGCAGTGTCAAGTAATGGCGGGATTGCCCCCACAACTTTGCCCCCTTGGCAGCTTTGGCCAGAATATAAAGGGACTCAGGGTGATTGGGCGCTCCTTCCACAAGTTTTTCCATTTCCCGATATTGATCAAGGGCGTTAGTGTCTAGGTGAAGGCTGGTGAGTTGGTCTGCGAAGTCCGGGTGCGGACAGTGAGCGTACCCGCCTGTTAATATCTTTTGGGCTTTGGAAATTTTCCCAATTTTATGATAGTGGCCTGCCAACCGTACAGCAATGGTTGAAATCTCAGGGGCTTCGTAGTGAGCGCTGGCTGCTGTTTGGACAAACAGGCTTTCATCTCCTGCCATTTCTGCAGCTTCGGCTTTCATCCAGTGAATGAGAGCCTGGCGGCGGCGGCTTTCGGGTTTGCTGATCAATTGACGGAGCTGCATTTGCTCCACGATCATGCTGGCTTTATCAAAAGCGCCTAAGCGCAAATCAAGTTCAAGCAACTGTTGAAGGACCCAGGGAGATTTAGGACGAAGCCCCATGGCTTCCTGAAGCAACTGACGCATTTGCTCCCAGTTGTTTGTATGCCGGGCTTGCAAGATTAAACCGCGTAAGCCAAGGAAGGCCGTTTCAGGGTTTTTACGCATTTGAAGAAAATGGGTATTGGATTCCTCTAATTTTCCAGATAAATAAGCGGCCTGTCCAGCCAGAAAGAGATTTAAGGGATGCTGGGTATCCAAGGAGATAGCGCGCTTTGCAAGACGGCGGGCTTCGGGGAATTCTCCTGCCGCAATCGCGCTTAAACCCTCTATTAAGGTTGCTTGGTTTTTGCGTCTGCGCCCTTTTTTCCGGCGTTCTGCCCATAGGAGGGGGAGGCGCCACAAAGAGCGCCAGGCACCGACGATGAGGAGGATGAGAGCGACACCAAATAAAACGCCCCCAAGCAGGATGCCCATGCTCATATCCAGGCGGTATCCAAACCAGGTGAGGTGGGCTTCACCGGGGTGTTGGGCCAGGAGTACGCCCAAGGCCACGAGGATGGTGAGTTTGATAAAGAAGATAAATCCGCGCAGGAAATGGACCATTATAAGGTGTCTCCAGGTAGAGGGGATGAGGTAAAGGATATCTTGGTGAGCTGTTGGGTTAGGGTTTGGTCAAGCTGCGTCAATGCCTCTTCAACAGCCTGGCGGTCTTGCGCCAAGGGAGAAGGAAGGGGAATGGGGGCATTAACTTTTTCTATCTTAATAAAGGAGGCTGTCATTGTTTTGAGTTGCTCCCACCAGGAATCGATCTTCCTTTCAGAAGGAAGAGAGATATCTTTGGGGGTTTCTTTCATAGCCTGAAGCCCCTGGTTTGCATACTTCTCCAGTATTTCCAAGTCTTCTGATCCATTGTTTGCTGTTTTAAAGTTGTCTAATTCGATCATATAAGGCGCTTCAGAGAGAACTTTTGCTTTCAATTGCCAGAAAAGAAGGATAGATTTTAAAGTTTTTTGCGTTTCAGCAAGGCGCGTCACTTCTCTTTCAAGGGTCAAAGGCTGTAGGGGCTGAGGGGGAAGTGCCTCGGCCTTGGGTTGATGCTGAATAACTTCAACTTGTTGGTAAAGCGTGGCAATCCTGGCTTCTATGTCTTTGAGTCGTTCCGGATCGATAAGGGGCTGCATTTTGCCGACGGTTTCCAGATGGTCAACGCGACTGTTAAGAGCTGCTGCTTGGTTTTTCAGGAGGGCGATGTCTTTAGCGTGCGTGTTGGCGAACCAGGAACCAGGCTGAAGGAAAAGGACGGCACCGATAATGATGACAAAGAGGATAAAGCAAAGCAGCACCATATAGCGCGGGGAACAGAAAGCCCATAATTTGAGGGCCGAAGTGCGTTCATTCAAGAAGGGACGTACGGGTTCGTCTGGCATGAAAACCTCCTCACATTACCCTGGCATTACTCTGGAAACCACCGTTAGTCTGCCATCATCAGCGCTATTAGTAAATCATCTGTTGACGTTTTTTTTGCAGTTATAACTTTTTTCCAGGGCAGGTCACAAATTTCTGCTTTAATCGCATCACTTAAGCAGAAGGCTGTCAGAGAAGCGCAGCGCTGTTCAAGTTGAGTGGTCTGGCATAAGTTCCGGAAAATACGGGCAGTGCGAGGGGAATAAAACAAAGCCGCATCAAGGATGCCTGTCTTGAGAGCCTGTTCTGCCTCTTGTGAAAAAGACTTGGCTTCTTGGGTTTTATAAACAACAACCCGTTGGGCGGCAATGCCTTTTGCCTGCAAAGCCTGAGCCACATTGACCCGAACCGTGTCTCCTGAAACATGGAGGATTGGTTTCTGAAGGGGAGGAACGCATGTTTTGAGCAATTGCTCAATTAAAGTTGTTGCTGACCCTTCTGCTGTATGGATGGTTTGAAAGCCTAGTTTTTTGGCAGTCTTGGCGGATTCAGTCCCAACACACCACAAGGGAAAGCCGCGGTGAGGGGTCAGGGCCGCCAGGCAGCGGATAGCCTGTTGTGACGTGGTGACAACGGCGTCAAAGGTTGAAAGGAGAGGCAATTCCAAGAGATGTTTGGGTGTGGGGAGAATGTGAAGCAACGGATCAACCGTGACCCGATGCCCAAGGGTTTGAAGCTGGTTTGCGAGGGAAACGGCGCTGTTTTGGGGTCGAGTGATCAGGATATGCATGAGGGTCCCCGGAAGCCAGGACCGGCCAGGTTGATCAATTTTTTGGCAACTGAGATGCCAAGCGGCACGGGGTCATCACCCACCTGGGCTGTACGGTAAAGGGGGGTGCCGGAGGGGGCTGCGATAAGAGCTTCCAAACGCAAGCGCCCATCCTCCTGGATAGTGGCGTGACCCCCGATCGGGGTCCGACAATTTCCATCGAGTGCAGCAAGCAACGCCCTTTCGGCGGTGACCCGCCGTTCTGTATCCTCATGGTTGAGGGGAGCTAGGTAAGCGCGCGTACGGGCATCATCCTTCCGGCATTCAAGGGTAATAGCGCCTTGCCCCACTGCTGGCAACATTTCTGATTCAGGAAAGATATAAGTGACTTCGCCTTGGCGATCAAGACGACGTAACCCTGCCAGGGCAAGGATAATGGCGTCCATTTTTTCTTCTTGAAGTTTTTGAATTCGGGTATCCACATTTCCCCGTAAGGGAACACACGTGAGATCCGGCCGGCGATGCAAAATTTGCGCGACCCGGCGAGGGGCGCACGTACCAACGACGCTGCCCGGCGGAAGCGTGTTCAGGGTAGGGGCTTTGGTGCTGAGCATGGCGTCTCTGGCGTCTTCCCTTTTGAGGAAAGCGCCGAGCATCATTGCTGGATGCAAGTTGGCTTCCATGTCTTTGAGGGAATGGACGGCAAAGTCAATCTCTTGCACAACGGCTGGTCCTTCAGGCGGTCCCCGGTTGTGGTGATGGGAATGATAGTCGCATTTTGAACGGCAGGATCATTCGGGAAGGCTTTTTGCAACGCCTGCAGGGTGATTTGTGCTTGAATGAGAGCCAAAGGACTGCCGCGGGTGCCAATGCGAAGGGGGGTGGCAGGGAGCAGGGGCCTGGGGCGAGGAGCCAGGAGTGTTTTTCCCCTGACATATCCCTCACTTGCCATTTCGTTTGCGCTCATGGCGGGAGGGGAGCTTTTCAAACTGTCGTTCCCTATACCTCACTGACGTATAAAATCGATTTTTTTTCATATCTCCTACCCGTTGTCCTTCGCTTTGGCGTTATGAAGTGTGCCGACCTTTAGTCTTACCTCTTTGGGTGAGTATAAGCTCTGTTAAAAAATAAGGGTAGAAATAATAATGCCCATAAAAGGGGATGCCGGAGAGAACCTGAATTATTCTTTTTGAAAAGGGATTATTTTCCGCTAGTGTTAAGATAAAAGGATTTTTTTGTAAAAGAAACGAGGTCTAAGAGGATGCTAGTCTGGACACGACTTCTGAGCCGTTTACCCGTAATTTTATTATCTCTGACGATTATCGGTCAAGTGAGCGCTGAGGCGGCGCAAAAGGTCAGGAAGCCAAGTGTGGGTCAAAAAAACAGCTCAATTGTTGGGGTGGTGGAGGACGATACGATCCCTCCCGATGAGGGAGACGATGACGTGGCGGCGGATGAAGGAGAGGCCGCTTCTCTCAAACCCAAGGAAAATTCTAGGGAAAGCGTGAAGCCCGGGACTAAAAACAAGAATGTTAAACCAAAAGAGAAAAGTAAAAAAGAACAAGCAAAAGAAAAAAAAGCGGCTGAGAAACGTAAAAAATTGATGGAAGGCTTTAATAAGGCAGAAGAGTTCCATAAGACCTGGTATCATTTACCTTTCCCGAAAATTAAGACATCCCTTGAAAAGCTTGAGAAGTTCTGCAAGGCTGCCTGCACAAAAAGCCACTGCATGGATGAAGAAATTGCTCACAATTGCCATTTGATGTGTCCCGGGTCAACAGTAAAGCAGTGCGCTGATCCCTTGAAAAAAGCCGATGATGGGAGCTTGGGCGCTGAGGAATCTGTGCCAGGCGATGATGATATGTTCCTTGAGAGAATGACCCCTGCCACCGGCTCTGAGGCCCCAGTCGCGCCGCCCAGCGTGAGTGCTTCGATCGAACAAGCTGACGCTGCGCTAAAGGAGGGCGAAGGCGAAGAAGGGTAACAGAGGGCAGGAGCTAAGGCTTTTGTATCTCTTCTCTTTTTTCTTCAAGGAGCTCCCGTGGCTTGCCAGAGAGGCTGCTTAGATTTTGTAACACCTTGCTTGCGAGAGGGCTATACTAAGCGCGGTCATAAAGTGAGGTTTTTATTGTCTGAAGCAATTTTCAGC
>JAJONN010000053.1 GCA_021323455.1 Alphaproteobacteria bacterium
AAGAAAATGCGGGCTTGGCTCAACAGCCATGGACTGTTCAAAAGGCAACACCTGAAGATCTGGAATGTTTCTCTTGCATCGAGCGAATTGGTTCATACAAAGAAAACATGGGCTTAGACCCAAAAAGCCCCTTCGGTGTGTATGTCCTTAAGGTGTTAGGCCAACCTGTAGGGATCCAGAGTTTATCTCCCCAGGTCATGTTAGATTTGCTTGTTGGGGAGGAGATGACGGATATTCTTCCGGATAACCAAGGTAAGCGTTATGGGACTCTATTGAGAACCGAGACAAGAAAGATCCTTGAGGGCTTTAGGGGGACTTGTCCATTTAGGGACCAGCCTGAATTACCTTTATCTTACCTCTATTCAGATAATGAATGGGATTGGGGAAGTAACCATCCATCCTTAGCGTCATCCGTCTCCGCTGGCTATGGGGTTGTGTGTATAATGCCTGGAGGAATGGGGTTAGTGCATATGTTCTCTCCTTCAGATGGCTCGATGTGGAGCCTCCAAAGAACCGCTCATTTATTGAGCGCATCTAAAATTTTGATGGCTGCCTTTAGCACTTACCGCCTCATGAGAGAGAGGCTACCCTACACCATTTTATGGAAATCTTAAGGGATTTTGATTTAACTCGAGACGCTGACATCTGTTCACTTCTTTCTATTTCTGCGTTCCTATTAGAAGATTTAAAGGAAACATTTCATTCAGAATCAATGTTCATGGGGTACTTTAAATCACTTAAAAGAGAGGCGGCTTTACGAATTATTGGACTCATTTCTAATCCGGAAACAATACAACCGTCATTTTTGCAAAGATTAAGTGGGTTTAACAACCTGAGGTACTACCCAGCATCTCATCCTTCCATACTGAATGCTCTGCAAGAAAAGGCTGCTGAAAAATGATTGTTCCAGGGGATTTTTCTTTGCTATAAATAAGCAGACGTGGAAGGAAAAATAAAATCCTGTCACGGGGGGAGTAGGCTTTTTATTCACTTAACTTAGGGTTACATCATGAAAAAAATACTGTCAAATTCACTTGTCATTTCTGCTGCCGTCATTGTTACTTTGGCCACGTCCGGGTGTGCGCCGCGCATTGGGGCAAATAATGTTTCTATTCAAGGAACAGGCCAGATGACGGAAACGTTGCGAGGCGTTATTATTGCAGCGCGGCCTGTGACCATTTCCGCCTCAAGCGCACAGATGGATAACCAGCCTGGTGCGGGAGCCTTACTTGGCGCGGTCGGAGGGGGGCTTTTGGGGTCTCAGATTGGCCAAGGTAAAGGAAGCGTTCTGGCTGGTGTGGCTGGGGCAGCCGCTGGCGGTGTAGCCGGGCATTTCCTTGGCCAAAAACTGACAGACCAGGAAGGTATGGAGTACCAGGTGCAACTAGACCGAGGTGGGATTGTGACCATGCGCCAGGGGGCAGACCCGATGTTCCAGAAAGGCCAGAGAGTTATGGTCATCAATAGCAGCAATGGTCAGGGACGGGTTATTGCTGATAACTCTTAAAACATCAAAAAGAATTGATAAAGTCGCCTCGCGGTTTTCTCGAGGCGACTCAATAAAGGGTTCGTAGGGAAGGGTTTCTTTAAATAATAACCGGGATGCGGTTTCCAACCTCTATGCCTTCAGGGGTGACAGTGCATAGGTAGGCGAGCGCTTGCACGCCATGGGTCAAAGCTTGAGCTGCTGTGCTTGCATAAACGGGGTCGATATCGGCTGCAAACTGGAAGTGGCTGCAATCATTGCGCTGAATAATATAGAGCATGACAGCCCGTGCGCCTTCGGCAACCATTGTTTCCAATTCTCGTAAATGCTTGGCTCCTCGAATGGTAACGCAGTCAGGAAATTCTGCGGCTTCCCCTCGTTTCAGATGGACATTTTTAACTTCCACATAGCAGGGAGGCATATTCGGGCTGGTGAGCAGCAAGTCAATGCGGGAGTTTTGTCCGTACTTAACCTCCCTTTTGAGGGTTTCATAACCCTTAAGCTCCCCAATCTTTCCTGCTAAAATTGCTTCTTCTGCGAGCCTGTTGGGAAGGCTCGTATTAACGCCAACAGGCGTCCCATCCATTTCAACAAGTTGCCAGGAATAGCCAAGTTTTCGCGAAGGAGAAGGGGCGTGAGAGACCCATACGCGCAAGCCTGGTGTTGTGCCGCCTAACAAGGCACCCGGGTTGGCGCAATGGGCCGTAATGACGTCGCCAGAATCCAGGGCAATATCCGCTAAAAACCGTTTATACCGTTTGAGGAGGCGACCGGAGGTTAGGGGAGGGGAAAAACGCATTTCATGACCTTTAAAGGAGATTCTTATAAATAAATTTCTCGGCGATGCCCAACGTGCATAACATGTACGGTGACGATTTCATTTTCCAGGATACACAGAATACGGTAGTCTCCCACCCTGTACCGCCAATAAGGGTTTAAATTTCCCTTCAACGCATCACCAAGTGATCTTGGATTATCACAATTCAGGATACGTTTTTCCAAAAAAGATAAAATCCTTTGTTGAATAGGTTTATCGAGTTTTTTCAGCTGACTTTTAGCAGCATCAGAAAATTCTACGCGCCACTGGATTCTAGGGCGTGTGATCAATTGAAGGATTGTGTGGCGAGAATGGTGGGTTTCGAGAACCGTATCGCAGAATACATAGAGAGTATTTGAGAAACGGAAGCGCAGAAAACCGCCATTTGCAGTCCAAAAGACGATAATTGATCACACGCAGCAGAAATAAGTATGGAGTAGTCTTCTTCATCTTCTAAATATCGTTCAAGGGCTGCTTTAATAAAATAACTTTTTGACCGATGAGTTCTAGCGCTTAAAGCTGATAACCGATCTTCGGTTTCTTTGGGTAATCGAATGCTTAACATGGCTAAGTCTCCTTATCATATAGAGTATAATATAGCATTTTTAAAATGTATTGCAAGTATTACGCATAAAATATGGTCATATTATCTGCACTGAATTAAGATGATGCTTAACAGGTCACAACATTTGATTAATGACAAACCGTTTATACCGTTTGAGGAGACGACCGGAGGTTAGAGGAGGGGAAAAACGTATCAGGGTTGTTTTTCACAGGATGGCTTATCGGTTAAGGAAATCGTTAAGGTCATTCCTAATGCAACTGCGGGGTTAACTATCTATCACCGGATCTATAGGTAATTTATACGCATGTGTTTTTTTGGCCCTAAGGCTTACATATTCTCTTGCCTAGGAGCGATAATGATCGGTGGTTTTTTATTGGATAGGGTTCCCAGTCTCTAAACAATAAAAGTGATTTCTAAGAAAACACTTCCTTTGATTCCATTGGTAATTAATTAGATTTATATTACAAAAAAATAATTATTAGATTTGTGGGAAAAAAACTTATGCAAAAGGATATTCTTCTTAAACCCAGTACTATGAAAAGCATGCCTTTTGATCTAATTGAAAACGTTTTTCGAGATCCAATCTCCTTCACTGAAAACTCAAGGATTCATTTTGAAACAAAGTATATTGATTTAAAAAAAGAAATACAAAAAGCGATAAATAATAGGTGTCCAGCAATACATATTAAAAATAGTATCAATAAAAATTTTAATGTTACAACCCCCTATTGTGGGAAAGTAAATCCAGAAGGAATAAAAGATTTAATTTGGCATACGTTTGGAATTGTAGGGGCTATTAACACATTTCCCTTTTTCTATAAGGATGAAAGCGACTGTATCATACGAGCAGTGGCTCCTCGTTACAATTCACAAGACGAACATAGCTCCCAATCACCTTTCAACGATCTTGATTGGCATGTTGATGCAGCTTATCGCCCAATAAATGGTAAGGAAAATTTATCACCTATGCCAGACTACCTAATTTTTGGCATTGTTAAAAACGGTTATAAAAACATACCGATCACCTATATTTTTCTAAATGATATTCTAAAATATTTAGATGAGGAAGATATTGAGGCTGGTATGCGCCCGGAATTTATTATTTCAAGTCCTGATTCTTTTTCTAATAAATATGTAAATAATGGTATTTCTGTGCTCTCAAGAAACCAGGATGGTGTCTACAATAGCAGAATAGCCTTTCAATATACAAAACCCTTAACTGAAAGCGCAGATAGATTTTTAAAAAAGACGAGATTTATTACTGAAGTGAAGGAAATTCAACGCTTAATAAATGTAAAACCAGGGGATATTGTTATTCTTAACAATAAAACGACTTTACATAAGAGAGATAAGTTTGAACCGAGGTGGGATGGGGATGATCGCTATTTTATTAGGGTTTACTCAACTACCGATATAAAAAGGGGAGTGATAAGTGATCAAAGCAAAAAGTGGGTATGGACTTAAGTTCCAGATTCCTTGAGATGTAAATTTTTTAAAACATATATTAAATAATTTGTAAAAATATTAAGTTAAGGAGGAAATAATGAAAATCCAAATTTCAAACAAGGATATATATTCAGAAGGAGACCTTCAGAAAAGGCTTGTTGCAATTGAAGAAAGGGATATTAAAAGTGATCTTCCTGCTTCATTCTGGCAATTTATTGCAAAAGATAGTTGCTATGTAAATTGGAAAGGAATCCCAATGCAAAAAGATCCTTTCCAAATTGTAACGACACAGCAATTAATACAAGAATTAAAACCAAAAACAATCATTGAATTCGGAAGTTTTAGAGGGGCTTCAGCTTTATGGCTAGCAGATATTCAAAGTTTAACTTTAGATGGAGGCAGGATTGTTAGCGTCGATATTAGCGACGAGTATTTATATCCTCAAGCAAAAATTGATCAACGCATTGAATTTATATTAGGAGATTCAAATAAAGTTGAGCAAATATTTCCTTCAAACAAAATAGCTAGTTTTCTGCATCCTATCCTCCTTATTGAAGATGCTCATATTAATACCGTTGGGATTTTAAACCATTTTCATAAGAACGCTTTCGAGATAGGTGACTACTTGATAGTTGAGGATACAAATATTCATTATAATGATGCATGCTATGAAGTTTGGAAGAAGGAATTAGATCCCGTAACTTGTGCAAATAAGCTGGATAATTTGAATAATAAAATTTTTGCTTTAAAGGACTGGCTGCAGGATAAAGATAATGCATATCTTGTTGACACAAAATTCACGGATCCATTTGCTATGAAAAACGCTACTAAAAACTGGAATTCAGTTATTAAAAAAGTGAAATGACCAGCTTAAATTAGGGGGAGATCTACTCACTATATAGCGGTTGTTTCGCAGACGGGAAGGGTAGAATTTTGATCGTACAAGCTTTCATTAGGTACATTATACCATTAGGATAGGACACATGAAAGCTTGGCTTTGTTCGGTAGAGTGAGTACCAGGAGGCTGAAGGGAAACATCTATTCAGCATAGGTGTTGGAGATTTACCTTTGTAATTTTACAACCATTCTAATAGAGTTCCGTTAAAAAGTTCTATTAAACGAGATTTATTATATAAACCTGTTTTTTTCTTGATGCTTGCAATATAGAATTCAACTGTACGTGTAGAAATATTAAGAGCTTGCGCTATTTCCTTTGAAATTTTTCCTTGTGCCATGTGAAATAAGCAATCAACCTCCCTCTTTGTAAGCCTAACATTCCCACTTTTAGTTGGTAGATTTAAACCTGCAAGAGAAAGGAACGAAAAAAGAGTATTTACATCTGCTATCCAATCAAGAGAGTATTGGAAGGAAATATCCAATCCTTCTTTGAAAGTCGCTAACCTTGTCTCATCATTCCTGGTAAGAAGGTGTGAAAATTTCTCTCTGAAGCACAAGCAAAAACGATGAAGGAGTTTAAGGTTGTTTAAATAGAAATTATCAATTTCTATACTGTAAGCTTGGCTCGTACTGAAAGACCAAACTTCAATAAAGTTATCACTTCTATAATAAATATCAAGGCCATTCCACAGATCCAAGTACCGAAGCATTTGAATAAGTCTATCCTCGGGAGCAGAAGACCATAGAGTATGGATGGGTCTTCCTAAAGGTGTGTTCTGAATGGCGTTATGAAGCATAGATCCTTCAATATCACTAACAAATAGAAGAAAACGCTCGAGAAAGCTTACATTGTTGCTGAATAATAAGTATTTTTTATCATAAAACAACTTTCCGTACACAAAAGTTGTTAGGTTGCAGGAAGTAAGAAAAGGACGGCAAAAAGCAGCAATGTCTGGATAAACTGACCGGCTATACTCAAAAGCTGGGATGTTAACGCTGTGTATTTCGTTATCCAAGAGAGTCTTCCTTCTCTTTTTCAATGACAACATTTTGATGCTTTTCAAGTGGAAAGTGATTTTTCAGAAGAGGTTTTATAGGGTATTAAGCTTAAGGCTAACGGTATAGGGGCTAAAAAACGCATCAGGGTTGTCTTTCAAAGGGCGAATATGGTATTTCCTTTAACAAATCCAGGAAGGAAGGACAAGGGACCATGGTACCGACGGCAGCAATTTTGATTATCGGGAATGAAATCCTTTCTGGTCGGACACAGGATGTGAATATTCAATACCTGGCGAAAAGGTTGGGCGAGCTGGGCATCCGCCTTGACCAGGCACGGGTGATTCCCGACGAGGTTCCTTCCATTGTTGCAACCGTTCGGGAGTTGGCGGCCCATCACACGTATGTGTTTACGACGGGAGGAATTGGGTTTACCCATGATGATCGCACGGCTGCTGCGCTTGCGGAAGCGTTTGACGTTCCTCTTGAAGAACATCCAGAGGCTTTACGCCTTTTGCAGACCTATTACGGGGATGCTTTGAATGCCGCCCGCCGTCGGATGGCTTTGGTGCCTGTTGGCGCTGTTCTGGTTGACAATCCCATAAGTAAGGCTCCTGGGTTTCAAATCCAGAACGTTTTTGTCCTTGCTGGCGTACCAGACGTTATGCAAGCCATGTTTGAAAGCTTAAGAGGACGTTTGTCGGGAGGAGCGCCCATTCAATTTACAACCGTAAGTTGTGGCCTCCCAGAAGGCATCCTTGCAGATGATCTGGCTTTTCTCCAAGGTCGTTATCCAGAGGTAGAAATTGGGAGCTACCCGTCTTTTAGATTGGGTGTTTTGGGGGTTAGCCTTGTGATGCGGGGGATTGATGCCGCCGCAATTGCCAGCGCGACGGAAGCTGTTGTGGCGATGGTCAAAAGGCTGGGGGGAGAGCCTGCGGTCGAGTAAGAGGTCAGTCCTCAGGCGCCCAGGCTTCATAGCCTTTGTCCGGAGTGACCCCTTGCAACCCTTTGGGCTGATGGGCATAAGGCGTCCCCGTCAAATTGGGTAGATGCTCTTTTTCCCAAGGGTAAGGAGTACGGAGGGAGGGTGACTCTGAAGCGGTGAAGTGAAGCCACCCATGCCAGTCTGCCGGAATTTTTGAGGCTTCAACGCGTCCTTTATAAATGACCCAGCGACGCGGTTTCCCATAGCGCATTCTCTTTTTGTCTTCATAGTACCGATTACCTTGTGTATCCTCCCCCACAAGACGACCGCGCCACCATGTACGGCAAAGAATAGCAATATTCATAAGCACTCCCTTTTATAAGATAAGATGCCCTGCTGAGTACTTGTGCAAGACGCTGGCAATAAGCGTTTGATAAGGCAGTCCTTCATATGCCGCAATCTGTTTAATGCGCTCTAGATCGCTTGAAGAAATACGGATATTGATTCGCGCATCTTTTTGAAAATAACGGGAGGCTGCTTCTTGCGCCTTGGTCATTTCTTCTTCTAAATTCCCTACGCTTTCCCATTCTTCCAAGTCAAATGAATCAGATATTTTTTTTTCTTCTTCATCTAATTTAAAAATAGGTTTCTTTCTTTTATCCATCGTTACTTATTTCTGTTGCTAAGATATATAAGCTTGGTCATAAAGTGGGGTTTTTAAAAACAATTTTCAGCACCGCGTCATTGCGAGGCCGAAGGCCGTGGCAATCTCTGTATCTTTAATCCCCTCAAGATTGCCGCGTCGCGCTTTGCGCTCCTCGCAATGACGGAGTCGGAGAAGGTGAAACCCTCACTTTATGACTGAGTTTAGATAAAAACATTTCCTCTTCAATGATAACAATTTGTATGCCTATTGTCAGCAAAAGATTCCCTGTGTAAGCCATGCCTACTCCAATGAAGCCCATATTTCCCTTAAATAAATCAAGGGGGTTTTAAGAAATCCCATTGACTCCCAGCTTATCCCATGCTATCCCATAAAGAAGGGATATGGGGTTGGATGGCGCTTTTTTTATCGACATTTATTAATAAGATTGACAAAAAAGGACGGGTTTCTGTACCGGCGTCTTTCCGTATGGCCTTGTCTTCTGCCCAGCCATCTTCTCCTGAAGGGCCTTCTTTTTCAGGCATCGTCGTGTTCCGGTCCCTGAAACACCCTGCCCTGGAAGGGTGTAGCGTGGATCGTATGCAGCGATTAAGCCATAGTATAGACCGCCTTGATTTATTCTCTGATGCCCAGGATGACCTAGTTTCTGCCATTTTTGCGGATTCCCACCTCTTGTCCTTTGATAGCGAAGGACGCGTTAGTATCCCTGAAGATTTTTTGACATTTGCTAACCTAACAGACCACGTTGCTTTTGTAGGCCGGGGGGCGACGTTCCAGTTATGGTCCCCGGATATATTCCGAAAAGCTCAAAATGATGCCCGGGAACGCCTCCAACGAGAAAGGCCGGCTGTGAGGTTGACTCTAGAGGAAAAGGCGCTATGAGCTATATACACGTTTTGCTAACAAGAGGGCGGGCTGCGCTTTCCCTCAAAGGAGGAAAAACTTATGGGAATGAGGTCTCCGGGAAGAAGACAAAAGACGGGCAGAATCCTGTAATATTAACATTTCAAGCCTTGCGTATATTTGTAAATAATGAGTTAATTGAAATAGATAATGGATTAAAAGGTGCTGGGATCAGTTCGTTGACAGAATATGCTGAGAAGGGGTTGAGCCTAAGGGTGTGCTCTGGGTGTTTGCGAACAGTGACCCGGTTATTTGCTTTAAATCAGCCACTCAATCCTCACGGGAGGGGGAGCTGATGAAGCGTCCAACAGGAGTGTTTGTCTTTATTGCTGCGGGTGTCGGATTGGGGCTGTTTCAGTTGAAATACCAAGTTATGAACTTGGAGCAGGATCATCGCCGTATCCGTAAGACAATTCGGGACACCGATGAGGCAATTCATGTTTTAAGGGCGGAGTGGGCGCATTTGAATGATCCAAAGCGGCTGCAAGGCTTGTGTGAGCGTTATCTGGCCGTATCACCCATCCGGGGGTCTCAGTTGGTTTCATGGCAACGGGTTACAGAAGACAGGCCAGGGGGGACTGCCGAGTATGACCGGGGCGCTATGGACCAATTGGTGGCAGATCTTGTTTCTGATGCCAAGTTGGTTGCCTTAGATGAATAAGGGGCGGATATGAAACATTTCATGGCCGAACCTTTACGGATGTTGTCCCGGCATTTAAGCTTGTGGCGTCAGGTCATGCGTGACCGCAACGTCCTGGAAACGGCCAAAAACAGATCTTTGGTAGCCGGGGCAGCCTTTTGCATTGCCTTTTTGTTAATTATTGTGCGCCTGGCTGATGTTATGGTTGTCCGCTCTCTTTGGGAGCCTTCGGAAAGGGAGGCAACTCCTACGGGGGTTGCTTCTGTAAAAGCAGGGGCGCGCGCAGATATTCTGGACCGCAATGGGGAAGTTTTGGCAACGCATTTAGTGACGGGATCTGTCTACGCAAATCCGAAAGTTATTATCAATGCTGAAGAAGCGGCAGCCAAGTTATCCGGCCTTATCCCTGACCTGGACTATAAAAGCCTCCTGAAGAAACTCTCATCCGGGAAAAAAGGGTTTGTGTGGGTTGTTCGCCATATTTCCCCTAAACTTCAGCAAGAGGTTAACCGCCTCGGCATTCCTGGGATCTACCTGCAAAAAGACGAGCGTCGCGTTTATCCTTACGGGCCTTTGGTATCCCATGTTTTAGGGTACTGCGGCATCGATAACAGTGGATTGGCGGGCGTTGAAAAATATTTTGACGAGCGGCTCAATCATAACCGCGATCCTTTGCTTTTATCCATCGATATGCGTGTTCAACATATTGTTCATGATGAGCTGTCCAAGGCTGTCATTGAGTTTAGCGCGGAAGGCGGAAGCGCAATGGTGATGGACATAAAAACAGGGGAATTGCTGGCTATGGTCTCGTTGCCAGACTATGACCCAAACTTGCCAAATCAAAACCAGGTGAGCGCAACTTTCAACAGGAATACGCTGGGGACATATGAGTCAGGATCAATTTTTAAAATATTTAATACTGCGATTGCTTTAGAAACAGGGACGGCTTCTTTAACCAGCCTGTATGACGCGACATCCCCGATCCGTGTGGGGCGCTTCTCTATTAAAGATTTCAGGGGAAAGAACCGTGTCCTGGATGTGCGGGAAGTCTTCATCCATTCTTCCAATATTGGCTCTGCCAAAATGGCGTTGCAATTTGGGGGACCCATACAACGCCAATATTTGGAACGGTTCGGTTTGCTTAAGGCACCCACGCTGGAATTGCCGGAAATTGGTTCTCCTTTGGTTCCTAAAGTGTGGCGGCCTGTGACAACCATGACGGTTGCATACGGGTATGGGATTACGGCAAGCCCTTTGGGGTCAATCGTGGGGGTTGCAGGGGTTGTGACTGGCTGGCTTCGCCCTGCAACACTTTTGAAGCGGGATTTGGCAACCCTGCCGGCACCTGTTCGCATCCTGTCCTCAAAGACATCTGCGGCCATACGGGACTTGATGCGGATGGTTGTTACGGAGGGAACGGCAAAGACAGCCAATGTTCCGGGTTATGAGGTTATGGGAAAAACAGGGTCAGCCCATAAGACGCAAGGACGGGGATATGCAGATAAAGCAAAATTAACCTCTTTTATTGGGGTCTTCCCAAAAAGCAATCCACAGTATATTGTCTTATTGTTTTTGGATAACCCCAAACCAACGAAGAATACACATGGGTATGCAACAGGGGGATGGAATGCAGCGCCGACAGGCGGGCGTATTATTGCCCGAATGGCACCCTTGTTGGGCGTCGTCCCTGTTATAGATGGAGAAGCAGAAGAAGAAATGGCGTCCCCGACAACAAAATTAACCTCAGTCAATCATATTCAAGGTGGCCTACATGACGCTGACTGACCTGGCTCACGATTTGGGGCAAGTCAGGGCACAAGAGGTTTTTCAAAACGGCCAGCTTCCTTTTTCGGGGTTGTCCCATGACTCGCGCCAGGTCAAGGCGGGTGATGTTTTTGTCGTGGTACCCTGTGACCAGGCAGAGGCGCATGCGCGGGCTGCGGTGCGGGCCGGGGCTGTGGCGCTGATCGCTGAACCTGATTTTGAAGATGCGCTACAAAGGAAAATTGAGGCGCCGATCATTCCGGTAGCCTCTGCGAGGCGGGCTTTATCCCAAGCGGCTGCCTTGCTCTACGCACAGCAACCCGGCACCATTGTTGCGGTCACAGGAACCAATGGCAAGACGTCCGTTGTGGCCTTTGTGTGGCAGATTTGGCAAAGGCTTGGGTTTCCTGCGGCAAGTTTAGGAACGCTGGGCGTCAATCTCTCCGAGCAAGCTCAATTGAAAAGAGAGCTTGCACCGACCAAATTAAACACGCCAGACGCCTTAACTTTCCATAAAATCCTGGATACATTAGCAGCCTCAGGGGTAACCCACTGCGTATTTGAAGCCTCAAGCCATGGGTTAGATCAATATCGCTTGCATGGCGTCAAATTGGCCGCGGCGGCTTTTACCAACCTCAGCCAGGACCACCTGGATTACCACGGGACAATGGATGCTTACTTTGAAGCTAAAGCTAAGTTGTTTACAGATGTCTTGCCCGCCGATAAGACGGCTGTTATCAATAAGGCTTCCCCCTATTTTCCATCATTACAAGCCATGGTTCTGGGCCGGGGGCAGCCTATTTTGACTTATGGCATTGACCAACCAGCCGATTTAATGGCTCAAAACATCCAGCTCACCTCTGACAAAATTAAGGGGGACTTCACCATCCAGGGGGAAACCTGGCGTGACATTTCCTTAAATATGGTGGGGGCTTTTCAAGTAGAAAATGTTTTGTGTGCTATTGGATTGATTCTGGCTTGTGGCGTGCCGGCTTTGAAAATCATGGAGATTTTACCGTATTTACGTAGCGCCCCAGGCCGGATGGAATTGGTGGGCAAAACAGATCAGGGAAGTTCCATTTTTATTGACTATGCGCATACGCCAGATGCTTTGAGCCGTGCTTTACAGGCATTGCGCAAGCATGTGACGAAAGAGGGACGCCTGAAGGTTGTTTTTGGATGTGGCGGGAATCGGGATGCGGGAAAACGGCCTCAAATGGGGGAAATGGCCCATGCGTTGGCGGACGATGTTTACGTGACGGATGATAACCCCCGTGATGAAGATCCGGCGTTCATCCGGGCGCAGGTTTTGGTTGCCTGTCCGAAGGCGCACGAGATTGGGGACCGTCGTCAGGCCATACAGATTGCGATTCAGAACATGCGTCCCCATGATGTTTTGCTCATTGCTGGAAAGGGCCATGAACAAGGGCAAATTATTGGAGACCAGGTTATCCCGTTTGATGACCGGATAGAAGCACAAGCTATGTTAATGGGGAAATGAATGGATCAGGATATGCGTTTGGATCTCTGGACAAACCAGGAAATAGCTAGGGCGTTGGGTTTTCCTGATGAACCTTTTTTGTGGAGCGCAACAGGCGTTTCTATGGATACGCGCACCTTAAAGCCGGGGGATTTATATATTGCCATTAAAGGGGAATCCCAGGATGGCCATGCCTTCGTTGCGGAAGCTTTTGAAAAAGGGGCTGTCGCGGCGGTTGTTGACCATCTTGTGATGAAGGAGGACCCGTTCCCACAGGTTGTTGTTGGGGATACCTTGAAAGCGCTGGCCCAGCTCGGCATGTTTGCCAGACAACGGACGAAAGCGACGCTTATGGCGGTGACGGGGAGCGTTGGCAAAACCAGCGTTAAGGAACTTTTACGCCATGTTTTAGGGGCGTTTGGGACAACCTTTGCATCGCCAGCAAGTTACAATAACCATTGGGGCGTTCCGTTCAGCCTGGCTTCGATGCCGCGGGATGCAGCGTATGGGGTTTTTGAAGTGGGGATGAACCATCGGGGAGAAATTGCGCCGCTGGCTTCCCTGGTGCGCCCCCATATTGGCGTGGTGACAGCCATTGCCGATGCCCATATCGGGCATATGGGGTCCCGTCAAGCCATTGCAGAAGAAAAGTCGGATATTTTCTCGGCTGCCCCTGCCTGTAGCCTGGCCATTGTCAATCAGGACATGCTTGAGTTTGACCTGGTACAGGCCCGTGCAGCAGCCTTTGGCGTCTCTCAGGTGGTTGGGTTTGGAAAGTCCCAAAAGGCTGCTGTTCAATTGGTCAGTTACCATCCTGATCTGGTCGGATTGCGGAGCAGCGTAACAGCCCGTGTGGGAGGCCAAAATGTGACCTATACCTTGTCCCAGCCAGGAGAACATGTGGCCATGAACAGTTTGATCGCGCTGGTTTTAGGGGAAGCTTTAGGTCTTTCCCAAGAACGGGTGATTGCACAACTGGAAACATGGTCTGCTGTCCCCGGGCGCGGCAAACATCATGTTATCCCTGTTGCAGGCGGTGAGATCTTGCTCATTGATGATGCCTATAATGCGAATTTAACTTCAATGGAGGCTGGGTTGTCTGTGCTTGCCGCCCTGCCGTCAAAAGGGCGGCGGCTTGCGGTTTTGGGAGAGATGCTGGAACTTGGGGACCAGGCGGGGCCCCAGCATCACCAGTTAATGGAGGCTGTTTTATCCCGTCCCATTGATCTGGTTTTTGCCTCCGGCGGTTCCGTTATGGAGACGGCCTTTACCCGGCATATTCCCCGTGAAAAAGCAGGAGGGTATGCCGCTCATGTTGAAGCTTTGGCACCGCTGGTGATGGATGCTTTACGTCCTGGCGATATTGTTTTTGTCAAGGGGTCAAAGGGAAGCCGGGTGAGCAAAATCGTTGAGGCATTAATGGCCCGGAAAAATTCGACAGACGGGGTGGCTCGGTAAAATATGCTTTATTATTTTCTTTTTCCTTACGCCGGGGATATTGGTTTTTTTAACCTTTTTAGATATCTGACGTTTCGCACCGGTGGGGCGATCTTGACAGCCCTGATTTTGAGCTTTTGGTTAGGGCAACCCATTATCAACTGGTTGAAAAGCAAGCAAGGTCAAGGCCAGCCAATTCGCGAAGACGGGCCTGAAAGCCATTTGATGACTAAAAAAGGGACGCCGACCATGGGGGGAAGCTTGATCCTCCTTGCGTTAACATTGAGTACCTTGCTCTGGGCAGATTTATCGAACGCCTATATCTGGATTGTGATGGGCGTAACGCTTGGGTTTGGCGCGCTGGGGGCACGGGATGACTATCTAAAATTGACCCGGCGGAACACAAAAGGTTTATCGGGCCAGCGAAAATTGTTGGGCCAGTTGCTCATTTCTGGTGTGGCAACTTATTTTATTGTCAATCTGTCAAGCGAAAGTCTTGCAGGGGCTGTCGCGGTTCCTGTTTTTAAAGATTATTTAATTCATATGGGGTTATTTTATTATGCTTTTGCCATTTTTGTGATGGTGGGGGCTTCAAATGCGGTGAACCTGACGGATGGCTTGGATGGTTTGGCAATTGTGCCGGTGATGATTGCCATGTGTTGCTTTTGCCTCATTGCGTATTTGGTAGGGAATACCGTTTTTGCAAACTACCTTCAGTTGCATTATGTGCCCCATGTTGGAGAACTGGCTGTGTTTGGCGGGGGGCTGATCGGCGCTGGGCTTGGGTTCCTCTGGTTTAATGCGCCACCGGCCAAAATATTTATGGGTGATACGGGGTCCCTTGCGGCAGGTGGCGCCTTAGGGGTTATCAGCGTCATAACAAAACATGAGCTTGTCTTGGCCATTATCGGCGGATTGTTTGTGATTGAGGCCGTCTCTGTTATTTTGCAAGTGGGGTATTACAAATTAACGAAGCGGCGGATTTTCTTGATGGCCCCCATCCACCACCATTTTGAAAAAAAAGGCTGGGCGGAACCGACGGTTGTTGTCCGGTTCTGGATTATTGCCAGTATCTTAGCGCTTATTGGGTTATCGACATTGAAGCTGCGGTGATGTAATAGCTAACCTCGTTTAAATTGATAAAAATATTATTTTTTTAACTTACATCTTGTATGTTACTTGCAGTGAAAAAAATTAACCACTCAATAAATATCTTGATTTATTGTTCTAAAGTGAATACTCACGTCAAAAAATATAAATATCATTATCTTAACCCCCAAGGGTCAGGGCTGCTGTACCTCTCCTTAATCGGATGCTCATAGAACAATATCTTTGTGAAAGTTAAATACTTATTGTACAATGAGATTGTACATAAACTAGGAGGAAGCTATGAGGCATGAGGTTTCTTACTCCGAGGTGAGAAAAAGCTTAAAAAATTATTTGGAGCAAGTCTGTATAGAACATACGCCCCTTTTGATTACACGAAAGAATGGTGAGAACGTCATGATGTTATCTGAGGAAGATTATCGATCTCTGGAAGAGACAGCTTACCTTTCCCGGTCTCCAAAAAATCTTAAAAGGCTTTTAGAATCTTTGAGTAGAAAAGAAGGGAAGACCCTCGATGAAGTTCGTGAAGAGCTTGGAATTTGACGAAAACGCTATTGAAGACCTCTCTTATTGGGTAAGAAAAGACCGCAGGAAAGCAGTAAAAATATTGGAATTAATCCAGGAAGTAGCTAAGACCCCATTTGTGGGAATAGGCAAGCCTGAACCTTTAAAATATAACCTTTCTGGGTGCTGGTCTCGTCGTATAGACCAAGAGCATAGG
>JAJONN010000003.1 GCA_021323455.1 Alphaproteobacteria bacterium
TGTCATCGCCGCCACCAGCATTATCTTTGGCCTTGCGTTGTATGCCGCTGACCGCTTTAGTTCACAGGAAAAAAGCTTGAACAGCATAACCTCAGGTCGTGCCTTCTTGATTGGTCTCGGCCAAGCCATCGCCTTAATTCCAGGCGTCAGCCGCTCCGGCATTTGCATGAGCGTCGGCTTAAGCCTTGGTTTTTCCCGCATTGCCGCTGCCCGCTTCGCGTTCCTCCTCTCCATCCCCTCTATTTCAGGGGCAGCAATCTTGACAGCGTATGATGCCATAAAATCAGGCAATCCCATTGTTTGGGGGGATATCGGCCTGGGTATTCTGTTCTCAAGCCTGGCTGGCCTTGCTGCCATCCATTTCATGCTCACGTTCCTTGCCCGCTACACCTTAACGCTTTTTGTTGTTTACCGTATTATCCTGGGTATTGGCATCTGGTTTGTGCTGTAAATATGGATTTTGACCAAGCCGTTGAAGGACATTTGACAAGAGGCGGATGTATCCAAGGGCGTATTAACCGAGGGTTTGTTGGATACGTTAGCCTCCTCGCAAAGTCAGGGGTTAACCTTTACTAATGCCCATCTGGTGGCAGATCAACCGGGCAGCGCATTGGCTGGGAGTCTCTTGTTGCCTTGGGGCCTCCAGCATTTTGACGGCTTTGCGCAGGTCTTTCACAAGACGGTCACGACGAGTCTCAACGCCACGGTCCCCTTCTTTTTGTAAAAACCCTTCCAGGGCTATCGCGAGTTGAGCTGGCGTACAGTCCTTTTGTAGCCGCTCCGCCACAACTTCTTTATTCAATAATAAATTAATAAGGCAAGCATATTTTACCTTAACCAGACGCTGAACCAAGAAATGGGTGATTGGGTTGAGCTTATAGGCAATGACCATGGGCAATCCCGCAGCGGCTAGTTCTAGGGAAACCGTTCCGCTCGCTGCAAGGGCAGCGCGGCTTTCCTGGTAAGCGGCAAATTTTTCAGCAGTTGTTGTGACAAGCGTTGCCGACAGGGTTAGCTGATCAAGAATCTGGGCCTTCAAATGCGGCAATGTTGGGATAATCACGTGTAAATCCGGGTATTTCTGCTGAAGGCACCCTACCGTCTCTTGAAAAACAGACAAAAGCCGAGAAATTTCCCCTCGGCGGCTGCCTGGCAAAAGCGTCAGGACAGGCGCTTCCGCTGGAATATTATGGCGCGCCCGAAAGGATGGGTCTTTGGCTTTGTCAAGCCCAAGCTCAACCACCGGATGACCCACAAAATCTGTTGCCAGCCCTTCTTTTAAAAAATAAGGTGGTTCAAACGGAAAGAGGACCAACAGATGGTCCAGAAATTGAGCCACCGCGTGCGCCCGGTTTGGACGCCAGGCCCAAACGGACGGGGCTACATAGTGAACTAAAGGAATGGACTGAAGCCGTTTTTTTAAAGCCTTGCCGACGCGAAAATTAAACCCGGGCGCATCAACCGTCACCACAACATCCGGGCGGAGCATCTCAATGGCGGTAACGGTTTCCTGGATGCGGCGGCGGACGCGCCAGATATGGGGCAGGACTTCCGCTAGTCCCATAATGGATAACTCTTCAATAGGAAAAAGGGAGGATAAACCTTCCCTGGCCATTAAAGGTCCTCCCACCCCCACAAAGGCAACGTTTTCGCCCAATTCGCCCTTCAGCGCTTTCATGAGCTGGCTTCCTAAAAAGTCACCGGAAGGCTCGCCGGCAGACAGGAAAACCGTAAACCTCTTCATGAGGGAAGGAGGCCAACAAGATAAAGGCCCACTTCATCTGCGGCTTGCACAACCGCTTTTTGGTCAAGGATTTGCGTAGATCGTGCTTCTACAGCAATACCGCGCAAGCCTGCTGCTTTCGCCTGATGGACAGTCGCCACGCCAATTGTTGGCAGGTCAACAGCCTGGCTTTGGTGTGGCTTGGCCATCTTGACCAGCACCCCGCCACGCCCTTTGCGGCGCAAGGAGCCACAGCGGGCCAACAAGCCTTCTGTCCCTTCAATGGCTTCAACGCCAAGGACCAGCCCTTCTTGTACTACAACCGCTTGGCCCACATCACTTTCGCCCAAGAGACGCACGACCTCCCTGCCCCGCAAGATATCTTGCCAGTCTGCTTCTTCGGGGTGATGAAGGCCCATCACTCCTTCAGGCGCTCGAAGGTCCTCCAAAATGTCTGCCGGGCTGATTACGTCAAAGCCTTCTTCTTTCAGCAAGCTCACAAGGCCACTGAGCAAGCCATCATCTCCCCCAGCGGTCAGGCCCATTTTGGCAAGACTCAACTTGGCGAGCCACCGCGTTCCTTTTCCATCAAGCTTGATCTCAGACCAAGACGGGCGGCGCATGGTTCCTGCCATCACAATGTGCGTTACGTTGTTGGCTTTTAAATAGCACAAGATATTCCCAACCGCGCCGAAATGCGTCCAGATATGCCCTTGCTTATTTTCCAGATTGGCCAGCTCAGGGTCAGTTTGCCCGTCAAAAGCAATGAGAAAGAGGGGCTGACCTTGCGCATGACAGTGATCCATAATTTTGCGGGGAAGTTCCCCGCATCCGGCGAAAAGGCCGAAAACCTGCGTCATGCCTCTCAAGCCGCGGCAGACTGAGGCAGACAAAGGCTGCGGGGGGAGTCTTGTCTAATAAAGCCAACGAGCTGCATTACATTTTCATTGTGCGCATATTTTTCACCAACAGCGTCAACGCGGTCAGCCAAAGGATGCGCTGTGCTTTCAAACAAGTCTTGATAGGCGCTTCTTAACTCTTGGATGGCTGCTGTGGAAAACCCGCGCCGCTTTAACCCAATCAGGTTTAGCCCCGACAGATTCGCCCGTTCCCCTTTCACGTGGCCATAAGGGATCACATCATGTTCAACGCCGGACATCCCCCCGATGATGGCATGAGCCCCAATGCGGACAAACTGGTGGACAGCAGATAAGCCCCCGATAATAGCATGGTCCTCGACTTGTACATGCCCCCCCAAGGTGGCCCCGTTTGCCATAATCACATGGTTGCCAACCTGGCAATCATGAGCGATATGGCTCGCCACCATGAATAAATTGTTACTTCCAATCTGCGTAACCATACCACCGCCCGCCGTTCCTGGCTGCAAAGTTACGTATTCACGGATTGTATTTTTATCGCCAATAATGAGTTGGGAGTCTTCTCCATTATACTTCAGATCTTGAGGCGGGTGGCCAATAGAAGCAAAAGGGTAAATGGTAACATCGGCTCCAATATACGTCCGTCCAGCGATTGTAACGTGGGAAATCAAACGGACACCGTCGCCAAGAACAACCTTAGGTCCCACACAGCAAAAAGGGCCAATTTGCACATTTTCCCCAAGCTGGGCTTTGTCGTCAATCACGGCTGTTGGGTGAATCTGGGTCATGAATCAATTTCCAATATAATTGTAATAAGGTAACGGCTCAGGCCTGGTCATCATTTGCGGTTTTTACACCCCTCACCCGCCATTGCGCTTGCGCTCATGGCGACCTCTCCCACAAGGGGAGAGGTACAAACAGCCCATGCATTTCACCTCTCCCCTTGTAGGAGAGGTTGATGTGATTCGCTACACCGTAGTGAAGAGCAGCGGGTGAGGGGTATGCTTCAAAAGCTCAAAAGGTGCCTATTATGCCAGACTTTAGGTATAGGATGGCTCACTTAAGGGACCAAAGCAAACGCTAGAATGTTACAAAGTGTTACCTGATATGAACAAACTGCTATACGTCATTGACGTATAAAATGGCATTTTTTTACCACCCATGCCTAAAAAATTGGGTTATTGCGCGCTCCTCGCAATGATAAAATCTCTTATTTATCCGCGATCATCGCCGCAAATGTGGCTTCGGCGGCCAGATGGCCTGCTACAAAAGCTTCACCTTTAAATTTCCAAACCGCGCCGCGGTTTTTTTCCTTTGTCACTTTTAGGCGCATGACATCGCCGGGCGTTACGGGCTTGCGAAACTTGGCTTCTTCTACGGACATGAAATAGACAAGCTTATCCTCTAAACTCAATGTTTTCATCACCAGAACAGCGGCCGTCTGGGCCATGGCCTCAATAATTAGCACACCTGGCAAAATCGGTTTATCCGGGAAGTGGCCCTGGAAGTACCATTCATTTAAGGACACGTTTTTAATTCCTACAGCGCTCTCGCCTAACTGGACATCCTCAACCCGGTCAATCAGCAACATTGGGTACCGATGGGGGATGAGGGACATAATTTCAGTGATTGAAATATAAGGGAGGGCTTCTGGCGTTGACATAAGGTCCTCCCCCTTTTTAAAATCATGCATGATGACAGTTGATTGGGTCATTTTGAGTTTCCTTTTTCAACAAGCTTCTTTAGGGCAATGGTTTGCCGGTGCCAATCCCGCACCGGAACAGACGGGTAACCAGCTACGGTCTCTCCCTTGGCAATATCGCGCATCACGCCGCTTTGGGCGGCGACCTTGACGCCATCCTCAACGACCAAGTGCCCTGCAATTCCAACCTGGCCTGCCAGGACGACAAACCGTCCTAACTGAGTACTGCCTGCAATCCCACATTGTGCAACAATAACACAATTTTCGCCAATTTGCACATTATGGGCAATTTGAACGAGGTTATCAATGCGTGTCCCTCTCCCAATGACCGTATCAGCCTCTGCTCCCCGATCAATTGTGGTATTCGCGCCGATCTCCACGTCATCCCCAATCACCACACGACCAAGCTGAGGAATGTTCAAATGCCCGGCCTCATCCATATGGAACCCAAAGCCCTTTTGACCAATTCTGGCCCCTGGTTTGATAACAACACCGTTTCCCAAAAGGGCGTGGCTTATGGTGACATGAGCGGCAACCTGGCAGTCCCTACCCAACTCAACGCCAGGTCCGATCAAGGCATAAGGGCCGATCTCGCACCCGTCCCCTACGATCACATGCGATTCAATAACGGCAAAAGGGCCAATAGAACAATTTTTCCCGATTTGTGCCGTGGGATGGATGGATGCCTGGAGCGAGATGCCATCCACCTTTTTGGGGTGAGGATAAAACAAGGCAGCTGCTTTTCCGTAGGCCCGGTAGGGCTGAGGAGATATCAGGACAGCGACACCTGCGGGTGCGTGGTGGGCATATTCAAGTGAGACGAAACAAGCCCCTGCATTTGTTTTCTTAAATTGCTCGATATATTTCGGGTTGTGAAGGCAGCTGAGGTGGGTCGGCCCCGCTTTGTGCAATGGTGCCACGTCTGTTAAGACCCGTGCGGGATCTACTCCTGGTCCAAGCACTACCCCGCAGTGGTCGGCAAGGTCCTGGAGGGTATAAGGCCCTGATTTTTGATAGAAACGCTCATCAGCCATGAGTGCAAAAGTCCCTTGCTACCTGTCTTTCAACTTTTGAGGGAGCATAGCATAAATGGACTTATATCTTAAATAAAAAGTTATGTCATGCTCCGTCATTGCAATGACGGAGCTATCAGTTATCCTCATCGAAATGCTCAATGGCTTTTTCTTTGACCTTTTTTCCGTCCCTGCTTTCTTTGAGCATGGCTTTCACTTGGTTTTCTTCCCATTCTGGGCTTAAGAACGGAAACCAGTCTTCCAAAGGTTTCAACTGACCGAGGCGCGCCCCTTGCAACATGGCTGCAATGCCAAAGGCCATCATGGGCCAGATGGGCCAAAACACCCCAGCCCCGTTGAGCAACCAGACCAGGACGCACCCAACAGAAACGCCCGCATAAACCACCAGGTTCGTATAATAAACGCGTAATTCCCGTACCCGTTCCCGAACTTGGGCTTCTTTATCCATGGGACACCCTCCTTGAAAAATTTTAACACGGCAGCCAATAGGTTTACCTGGTTACGACCATTCTATAATGGGATATTGTCATGGTTCTTAAAGGAATTGACAAGCGTTTTGTTCAGGAGCTTGAAATCCTTATTTCATGGCCCCGTTCCGTATCTCTCAAAAAGAGGAAACTGTTACAAAAAATCTTCGAAAATTAACGGATTATTCAGACATCCTCTTTCATACTATGAGCTAGATACTCGATAGATATGCATTATAAACTCTAAGACAGGATGATGACAATGACACAGACAACCGCCAACACAAAAAAATCCCTTCTGGGCTTTGCCTTGGGAACCTTGATGGCCACGAGTTTAACAGGAACAGCCGAAGCGGGTTGGTCTGCGCCACGTTGTAAAGTTCAATGCAGCAGCGCAGCCCTCAATGCCAAAAATACCGCAAATAAGACTCTATTTGGTAAAGAAAGCTTTGAAGGCTCACTAAATGATTGTGCTAAGAATTGTGATAATACAAAAATTATGGATATTCTTGTTAAGAATAAAGAGAAGTTAACCGTAGAGAACAAGGAGCGCCTATTAAAATACCAGAACTCTACGGAGCAAAAAAGCCCTAAAGAAATAGCTGCAGCAAAAGCATCAGCAGAAGCTGCAAGAATAGAGGCAGAGAAAGCAAGAGCAGAGGCACAAACGAAAGCAATGGAAGCAACAGCAGCAGAAACAGCAACAAAAGGAAAAACATCAAAAGCAGAAACAAAAGCAGCAAAAACATTAGCAAAAGCTAAAAAAGCAGCAGCAAAAGCCGCAGAGAAGGTGGCAAAAGCTGCGGACAAAGTCGCAAAAGCCGCAGAAAAAGCATTAACAGAAATGGCAACCACTGCGAAAGGAACACCAAAAGCAGCAGTAGCAGCAACAGTAAGAACAGCAGAAAAAGAAATAGAAGCAGCAAAAGTAGAATTATTAGGAGCAAAAAGAGAAGAGGCAGCGGCAGAATTACAAGTCGCAACCGCAGCAGGATCATCCCCACTCGTACAGCCTAGTACGACACCAGATGCTTCACCAGCGGCATCTTCTGTTCCGAGTGCCCCACCTATTACGCCGCTCGTATCAACGGTGCCTAATGCTCCGGCTGTGCCGGTAGCGCCAGTCGCACCTGCTGTTCCAGCAGCTCCGGCTGTGCCTCATGCTCCGGTTGCGCCAGTGGTACCAGCAGCTCCGACTCCACCCACTGTTCCATCTGCTTCTGGTGGTGCCCCTGCTGATCTATTGGCTTCAATCCAAGCAGGAAAGCAACTCAAGAAAGCGAGTGATCGAGATACTGCACAGCCAAAGGAAGTAGAGTCAAAGAAAACAGAAACAACAAGCATGCAAGATGAACTGAAAAAACGCCTAGCTAAAAGACACGACGCTATAGCAAAAGGGAAAGGGGACGTAACAGTACCTTCGCCTGATGCTTCAGCTCAAAAGACGCCCCCGCGCACATTCAAGCTACCTCAAAAAGGAGCCGCAGCAGGAGCGGCAGCGGCCGCGGAAGCAAAAGCAGTAGCAGAAGCTAAGAAAAAGGATAGTCAACCTGAGATAACAGACGATGGTTGGTAAGACCCTGAAACCCCTGTAAACCATTCAAAGAAAGAAGAAGAGAAACAACATTGGCTGTATAAATAATATGGCAAGTATCATTAAAGATAAGAAAGAAAAAGTGCCTTCCTTAATCTCTAAGGAAGGCACAAATTTCCATACACAGTCCCCCGCTCTCTCTGCCGCCTCCTCCGCAAAGGCACCTTCGCGGGGAGGACGTGGTAGGAAAGATTCTTAAAGTCAGGCATAAGTGTACCGGGCTTTTGAATAATACCCCTCACCCGCCATGAGCGTAAGCGAAATGGCGGGTGAAGGGTAAACTCCTTACAAATCCTCGACTCCCAGTACCCCCGGCACACCCAACAGGTGGGAGCGGGTTTCAGCCTGGATATGGTAGCCGTTCGGCAACAGGATTTGAAGGGATGGTGAAGCCGAAAAGGCCACCTCAAAGCAAATGCGCGCCGCCCCTGCGGGCGTTGAGGCCAAGACATGGCGTAAAGCCTCTGCCTGTGCTGTCTCATCGAGCCGGATTTTAATCATTTTGGTAAGATTCTGCATCGCTTCGTCCAGGAGCTGGACCCCTTGGGCTGTCAGGCGGAACCCGTCGGTTTCTGCTTCTTGTTTCAGTATTGCGCTGACCAATAGCGCTTTTCCTGGCTCCAGCAGCTCACGGCTGCGGGCAAACGTTTCCGAGAAGACAGCCACCTCAAAAACCCCCTGGGCATCTGACAACTGGACAAATGCAAACTTTTGGCCCGCTTTCGAGGTGCGTTCTTGCTTCACTAGCACAATACCGGCCAGTTTTACAACGGCTCCATCGCTTGTTTCCTTAAGGTGGCTGCTTGCCATCACGCCCAAACGGGCAAGCGATGCCCCGTAAATATCTAAAGGATGGGCAGAGAGGAAAAACCCCAGCGCCTCAAATTCATGCTGTAATTTTTCAAGCGACCCCCAATCGCTTACCTTGGGTAACGACAACCCCATAGGGCCTTCCGCTACTGCAAGCCCAAACAAATTCTGTTGTCGGCTTTTCGTTTCTTGCGCTGCGAGGCCAGCTTGTTTCAAAATAGCCTCAATAGCCATATGGGATTGTTGGCGGTTTGAATTCAAGCCGTCAAAGGCCCCTGCCGCCACAAGGTTTTCAAGCTGCCGTTTGTTCATGGCCCCATTCGCTCCCGCGGTGCCAATGCGGTTGGCGAAATCATTCAGGTCCTTGAACGGGCCTTTGGCCCGGCGTTCCGCAAGGATCATCTTCATTCCTGCTTCCCCAACGCCCTTAATGGCGGCCAGCGCATAGCGGATGCCATTCCCCTCAACACTGAACGTCACATCTGAAGCGTTAATGTCTGGCGGGAACAGGGGAACCTTTAACCGCTCCATCTCCTGGCGGAACACATTGAGCTTGTCCGTATTGTTCAAATCATAAGTCATGGAAGCCGCAAAAAATTCCAGAGGATGGTTCGCCTTTAAATAAGCCGTTTGGTAAAGTAGCAAGGCATACGGCGCCGAGTGGGATTTGTTAAACCCATACCCGGCAAATTTAGCCATTTGGTCAAAAATCTGGCTCGCCGCTTGGGGCGTTACGCCATTTTTAACAGCGCCGTCAAGAAACAGGGTGCGCTGTGCATCCATTTCAGACTTAATTTTTTTTCCCATTGCCCGGCGCAACAAATCAGCGGCACCGAGCGTATAGCCCCCAAGAACTTGTGCGATTTTCATCACCTGTTCCTGGTAGACCATCACCCCATAAGTTCCCTCAAGGATCGGTTGCAACTCCGGGTGGAGGTACGTCACTTTTTCCTCCCCATGCTTACAAGCCAGATAGCGAGGAATGTCATCCATCGGCCCGGGGCGGTACAAAGCAACGAGAGCAATCAGGTCTTCAAAACGGTCAGGGCATAGCTTGCGTAATACATCCCGCATGCCAGCGCTTTCAACCTGGAACACGCCAACCGTTTCAACGCGCTGCAGCAACTCAAACGTCTTTGGGTCATCTAGAGGAATCTGGGAGATATCCAGAGGTATGTCCCTGGCTCTTAGGCGTTGGCAACAGTTTTCAATAATCGTCAGCGTCTTCAATCCCAGGAAGTCAAATTTCAACAAGCCAGCTAATTCTACATATTTCATGCTGAACTGGGTGGCGGGAAGCGCCGACCCTTCATCCTTGTAAAGCGGGACCAAGTCAGCTAGGGGACGGTCTCCGATCACCACACCTGCCGCATGGGTGGAGGCATGGCGGTAAAGCCCTTCCAGCTTCATCCCCATGTCCATCATGGTTGCAACGGCTGGGTCCGTATCCCGCGCCAGCTTGAGAAGCGGCTCCAGCTCAAGGGCTTGTTCCAGCGTCACAGGGTTCGCAGGGTTGTTGGGGACAAGCTTGGAGATCCGGTCAATTTGCCCATAAGGCAACTGGAGCACGCGCCCGACGTCCCGCAAGACCATTTTGGCTTGCATCTTACCAAACGTAATGATGTGGGCCACGCGGTCATCACCGTATTTCTGGCGTACATATGCGATCACCTCATCTCGGCGGTCTTGGCAAAAGTCAATATCAAAGTCGGGCATGGAGACGCGCTCCGGGTTTAGGAAGCGCTCAAACAACAATTCAAACCGGATCGGGTCAATATCTGTAATGGTCAAAGCCCAGGCCACGAGTGAACCCGCACCCGACCCGCGGCCAGGACCAACGGGAATCCCCTGGCTTTTTGCCCATTGGATAAAGTCTGCGACAATCAAGAAATATCCAGGGAACCCCATTTTTTCAATGACAGCGATTTCATAATTTAACCGATCAACATAGTCGTCCCGCTTCTGCTCTTTTTCTTCTGAGGAAGTCGTCACTGTAAAGACTTGCCGTTCGAGACGTTCTTCAAGCCCTTTTTCCGCCATATATCGAAGCTCTTGGGCTTCTGTACGGCCTGATTCTGTGGGATATGGCGGCAGGATAGGGTCATGGGGAACCGGCATGTACGAACAGCGTTGGGCTATGACAACCGTGTTTTGAATGGCTTCCGGCAAATCTGCAAACAGCTCACTCATTTCTTGCGCAGATTTAAAATAATGGTGCGGCGTTACCCGCCGTCGGTCATCCTGGTTCAGGTACCGTCCCTCGGCAATGCACAAAAGGGCATCGTGCGCTTCATACATCCCCGGGTCTTTAAAAAATACCTCGTTGGTAGCAACCAGGGGAACGTCATGTTGGTAGGCAAGCTCGATGAGGGTCGGTTCAATCTGGTCTTCTACCGCCAAGCCATGGCGCATGATTTCAACATATAGGTTTCCTGGAAAAATGGCCTTAAGCTCTTGTAAAGCTTCTTCAGCCGCTGTGCGCTGGCCTTCTGCCAGCAAGCGCCCGACCGTACCCGCCGGGCCGCCTGTCAAGGCAATCAGACCCCCTTGGCGCACTTTCAGGTCTTCCCATCTCACTTGAGGCAATTCCCCTGTTTGCGCATCCAGATATGCATCGCTCACAAGATGAAGGAGGTTGCGATATCCCTCTTCCGTGCGGACAATAAGGACGAGCTGATCCGGTTCCAAAGGCTTGCCAGCCGGGGAAGGAGACGTATCAGGTCGGCGCAAATAAACCTGGCAGCCAATCAGGGGCTGGATGCCGTTTTCTGCGCAATTTATGGAGAATTCAAGCGCCCCAAAGAGATTGGCGGTATCTGTTATGGCCACGGCTGGCATGGCAAGCTCCTGACACTTTTTCGCTAAATCTTTGAGCTTAATCGCCCCTTCTGCCAGGGAATAAGCCGTATGAACGCGCAAATGAATGAAATTAACCATGAGGAAAGGAGCTTTTTAAAAGTGGAACGTTTCTTTGTTATAACGTGATCGCGTGTACAGGCCAAGGTTGATTTATCATCCTGACAAATGACGTTAAGATCCTCGCTGCCGTCAGTGCGAGGCGAAAGGCCATGTCAGTCTTGGTGCCTTTATTCCTTCAGGATTTTCCCGTCGCGCTTTAAGCCCTTCGCCATGCCGGGGGTGGGCCATCTGAAGATCTTAATTTATGACCAAGTTTCTTATCACAACGCCGTCCTAACGGCCCCTTATATATTCTTTATAATTCAAAAGCACTTCCACGCCGCCATAAATGAGGGGAAGCTTTAAGGCCTCTTCAAGCGTCAGCCAGGCAGCTTCCTCATGTTCTTCCCGTCTGAGGTTAAGAGTCGGCAGCGTTAAAAACTGCGCCCGAAATGTATAAAAAATAAAATCTGTTTGCATGCTGCGGACATAAAATTTGTTAACCTCTTCTAAATCCTCTTCCTTAACGCCTATCCCAGCTTCTTCAAAAACTTCCCGCACAACGGCTGTTCGGGGGGTTTCTCCTTCATTGAGTTTTCCGCCAGGGAGGTTCCAGGTCTTGCCGTGAAGCTTATGGGGGCTTCGTTTCAGGAACAGCACCTTGTCTTCATATTCACAATAACAGCCAGCTACCTCTATAGAAGGGCCAAAACCATCGGGAGGACACAGGGAAATAAAATTCATGGCAAGCACTTATCCCTTGAAAAGTTGAGGTCAAAAGGACGAAACCTATACATTGAAGCGGAAGTGGAATACGTCGCCATCCTTTACCAGATAATCACGGCCTTCAAGGCGGAGCTTCCCAGCCGTTTTCGCGCCTGCCTCTCCTTGATAGGCGATATAATCCTCGTAAGAGGTTGTTTCAGCGCAAATGAAGCCCCGCTCAAAGTCCGTATGGATCACGCCAGCTGCCTGAGGGGCTTTGGACCCTTGATGCGCTGTCCAAGCGCGGGCTTCCTTGGGGCCTACTGTAAAGAACGTTAATAAATTAAGCAAGCTGTAGCCTTCCCGGATCACTTGCTTTAGACCCGTCTCTTGCAAGCCCAGGGATTGAAGGAATTCTTGTTGCTCTGCCAGATTGTCAAGTGCCGCGACTTCTGATTCAATTGCTGCCGAGATTACAACGGCGCGGGTGCCATGGCTTTCTGCATAACCAGCGACTTTGCTCGTCCACTCATTACCGCTTGCCGCTTCCGCCTCTGACACGTTACAAACATACAATATTGGTTTTGCGGACAAGAGTTGCAGGTGTTGATAGAGGTCTTCCTCCTCTTTTGGAACAACCATTGTTTTGGCCGGCTTTCCTTGCTCAAGATGGTTTTTCGCCCGTTCCATCAAAGTTAATAGCGCTTTGGCTTCCGCATCCCCTCCTTTGGCTTTTTTAGCTGTTGCTGCCATGCGTCGGTCCAAACTTTCCAGATCTGCCAGCATGAGTTCTGTTTCAATGGTGGTCAAATCCCGAAGAGGGTCAACGCTGCCGTCCACATGGGTAATGTCGTCATTTTCAAAACACCGCAAGACGTGGATAATGGCATCTACACTCCGGATGTGGCCCAAAAATTGGTTCCCTAGCCCTTCTCCCTGGCTTGCGCCCCGGACAAGCCCTGCAATATCGACGAACTCCAATTGGGTGGGAATAATTTTTTGGGATTTCGCAATTTCTGCCAGCTTGTCCAAACGAGGATCGGGTACGCCTACACGCCCAACGTTGGGTTCAATGGTACAAAACGGATAGTTAGCGGCTTCTGCCGCGGCCGTTGCTGTCAAAGCATTAAATAAAGTTGACTTTCCCACATTGGGCAGCCCCACAATTCCGCAATTAAATCCCATCACCCTTACTCGTTATTGGCTCATATGATATCAACTTCTAATCGATGAGAAGATAAGTTGCAATTGATTTTACGAATAAATCGACTTGCAATCCCGGAAAATACGACCTATCAAAAAGGGAATGTTATTTACCAAGAGAACATCAAAAATGACGACTCATAAGCGACTTCCCTCCGCCTACCTCATTTGGTTTGGCGCTGTTTTGTTCTATTTATACCAATACATCATCCGTGTTTCCCCAAGTGTTATGAAAGACGATTTGATGAGCGCTTTTGACGTCACCGCTAGCGGGTTCAGCAGCTTGTCATCATTTGCCCTCTACTGCTATGCCTTAATGCAAATTCCCGTGGGGATGTTGGTAGACCATTACGGCACACGGCGCATGATCTTATCTTCCATTGCCTTATGCATTTCCGGCGTTGTCTTGTTTGCGTCGTGTGAACAATTGGTTTTTGGGTATCTTGCCCGCATGATGATGGGTGTTGGGTCCGCTTGCGCCTTTTTATCGGTCAGTAAAATTGTCAACGAATGGTTCCCGGCTACACGCAAAGGCATCATGATGGGGCTTACAGCGACTGCGGGGACGCTTGGAGCTTATCTGGGGGGACGTCCCCTTGTTATGTTGATTGAAAGCCAGGGGTGGCGGATGAGCTTGCTTATTCTCGCAAGCATAGGGGCTTTTGTCCTGATTTTGAACGCCCTTGCCCTACCCTCCCATCCAAAAGCTACAAAAAAAGCCGTGCCTGGCGAAGAGTCGGCTTCTTTCCAATCCCTGCTTGCGGTTTTTAGAAATAGACAAGCTTGGCTTTTTGCGCTCGTCGCTGTGGGCATCTACCTTTCCATTGCCGTAGTTGCTGATTTGTGGGGCGTTTCCTTTGTAGAAGAGAAATTTGATATCGACAAGCAGGGAGCCGCCGAAATGATTTCCTTCCTGTACTTTGGAACTGCTTGCGGATGTCCTCTTTTTGCGTGGCTTAGTCGAATAATCGGGTCTGTCAAACACACCATCCTTATGGGGGGCGGCATAATGATTGGCTTATTGGCTTATATCATCTATATGCCCGGTATTCCTATCTGGCTTGCTGATACAACCTTCTTTGCGATTGGCCTTTGTACGGGTGCAGAAATTTTGTGTTTTATCGCAGCCTGTACCCTCATGGGGCCTGAAGTCGCTGGAACCATGACAGGTTTCCTCAATTGTATTGTCAGCCTGTCTGCAGCCATGATCCAGCAACACATCGGGGCGATCCTCGATTACTTTTGGGATGGTGCCATGGCGCCAACTGGCCTTCGGGCTTATTCCCTTTATACATATCAAATTGCCTTTGGCGTCATTTTATTTCTGACCTGCCTGTCTGTTATTTTTGCTTTCTTTATAAAACTAGAAGAGGAAGCTCAGGAAACTCAAACTGAGAACTTCCCAGCATAGGGCATTCACCAACAGGCTTCTTGAAAAGCAAGGGAAGCTATGGAATACTTTGTTAAGTAGCCTCATCTTTCTTTTAATTGAAGAAGATTGCTTATGAAAGCTTTAGGACGACACCTTTTTATTCTCATTTCTTGTTTTATGAATTGCACTAGCAGCTTTAGCCGAGAGGTCTTACCTAAAGTGTCACTTATCGAAAAAAAATCTTCTCAGCCCTCCTCCCAGCCGCAGAAAAAACTTATTAAAATCCTTTCCATAGATGGCGGTGGTATTCGGGGTATTATCCCTGCTTTAGTCCTTAAATCTCTTGAAGAAAAATTGAAGAATAAGAAACATTTAGCGGAATGCTTTGATGTGATGGCGGGAACGTCAACAGGGGGAATCATTATATTGTTCCTCAATGCTCCCGGACCCGACGGTAAGCCTAAATTCAACGCCAGCGAACTTGTCAAGGTTTACCAAAACTTTGGGCGCAAAGTATTTTACCAATCCATTTGGCACTCTATCAAAACTTTAAATGGGTGGATTGGAGAAAAATATTCCACTCAAAACCTGGAAGAAACTCTCCAGGACTACTTTGGTGATACAAGGTTACGGCATTCTTTTACGAATATCCTCATCTCTGCTTATGATATTAGCAAAGATAACAACGTTTTTTTCAAAACCAATAAAGCCCGGCTTGATTTAGGCAGGGACTTTTATTTTCGTCATATTGCGCGCGCTACATCGGCCGCGCCAACTTACTTTAAACCAGCAAAGATCACTGACCTTGGGGAAAAAGAGGTGTACGATTTGATTGATGGGGGCATTGCCATGAATAATCCAACTTTATCGGCTTGTGTCCATGCTCTTGAGCTTTTTGGTAAAGATAACGATTTTCTTATCGTTTCCCTAGGAACAGGATCAAATTATGGCGCTCCTAAAGGGAAGCTGGCCTATGGTGAAAAAAAAATCCCTCAAGGAGGGAAATTAGGATGGGTCGAAGCCATTGTCCCCTTAATGATGTATGCTGACAATGACTTGGTTGACTACCAAATGAATCAAATTTTTGATGGCCAACACAGTTATTACCGTTTCCAAACGCTTATTGAGGCCAGACACGCGGAAATGGACAATGTTGATCCCCGTAATATTAGAGATTTGCAAGATTACGCTCATCATCTTATTAAAGAAAATAACCAAGACCTGGAAGATATTGCCAGAATTCTTGATCGTGATTAATGGAGATATCGAATTTATGCAGCAAGTTGCTGCACAATTGCCGTGGTTCCACCATGTCGTGTTGACGGAAAGGGTGATAACGCCAAAAGAACGGATGTTTTATATCCAGAAAACCATAACTAACCAATATTATTTATAGAAAGAGACAAAGGGTAAGCTGTGAGAAAGGTTCCTTTCAAGGGTGCATGTTTGGTTGCCCGGAAATCTGGTAAGGTCTCTACTTTTAGGAGTATAACAACCCTGTTTGTTGGTCCTTCAGGCGTCACCCCTAAATGAAGGCCATCAAATTGGCCCTCCCCTTTTTTCTCTTTTGAAAAGTGAAATTTAAGTTCTTTTTCAAAATTAAAATCACGATAAATGCCAATAATATTTTTTTCAAGAGCGCTATTGATAACACCGTCAGGCCGTTCAACCACCATTGTCAATATCGTTGAAATAACCATTCTATCGTTGGTATAAAAACAGGGAAGCGAGGGTTTATAATGAGCCAGGGAATACGTGTTCATAACGATCTTATCAATCATTGTCGTAAAGGATGTGTTCGCGTCATCTTGCTCAATTGCTTTAATAAGTCCCTTAGCCCAGTCAAGCTGATTGACATCAACAAACGGATTTTCCTGGGTATCAATACCTTTCATACCCAAAAGAAATATTAAAAAACAGACGATAGACCCCTTGCTCACTTATGAATGATCTCTCTATTAGAAGACGCTTATTTATATTATTCTAATGCTTAACACTTAAAATATTATTAAGTGCTTATTTGGCTGGGGATGGAAAAGGGTGAAAAATATCTTGAACAAGAATTTTAAGGTTTATAATATTGTTGCAGCTGAGGAGCATTCCTTTAATTATATTGACGGAAATCAAGGCTAGGTGGAGGAGCTTGCTAATTCTCACAAGCACTATGGTACTTTAAACCTGGCTGTTTAGCTCGTGCTCAATAATCTTATGGGAGTGAGGTAACGCAAAACAAGAGCTTTCTGTAGATGTTGCAAAAAAAGCATACTCATTTTCACGGTCTAACATTGTTGCCAATTTATATATGCTAAGTCTCTTGAGTATGTCCACCGTAATAGGTCGCTTCTCATCCCAATGAATCATAGAAAGGAAAAAATTTTGCGCGGGCTCTGATAAAAGTAATGTTTCTATGAAGTAAGCCTCTTCTATTGTCCAACATGGCAAAAAATATACAGTATCGTCAAAAACTACAGGCCTACCATTGACCGGCCCAACGACCACAAATTTGAGTTTTTTGTAGAAACCAGAAATGGCAACTTTCCATGGCGCAAAGCTATATGATCCCACACCAAAAATTGAGAACGGTGGTTTTTTCTTGTATATAACGCTTTTACGGTTATCTAAGAGTAAAGCATGATCTCTGAGATATTTCCATGCCTTGGGTGCTTTGGTCCGGATATAATCTGTATCCTCACCAACAAATTGCTGAGTAACGAGCATAGCGCTCCGACAGTGGACGCGACCGTTACCGATGTCAGAGCTTTTGAGCATTGGAAATAAAATGTTATCTTCAATATTAACGGTCTCACTAAGTCCGTTTTCATAGCCTTTCGAGGTCGTTTTTAGTTCCATTACCTTTGAACAATCGTGCTTAATACCAGACCGCCAAACATAGTGGCTCTCTGGGCCAAGAAGCCCGCGGTAACGGTTAAACGCAATGACATCAGAGATAATATAACCATTGAGATAACCAATCGTGTGAGATGGCGTTTCTGCATAGAGGTTACTGAAGATGTCACACTTAAGCGTACTTCCTTTTGGTTGAACTTGAAGAATAAAGAAGCATGCATCAACTGCAGCGCCAAAATGAGTAAATGCATCAATTTTATAAATATAGGCAGAGTGTACAGGAAGCTTTTTTTTCCATGCGTCTAAAAGAACTTTCCGGGCTACTGTTGTTTTGCACAACACGGCTATCGTTCCCCTACTGCCGTCTAACCATTCCAGATAACGCAGTAACATCCATTCAGAAATATCAAAGTTACTTTTCCCTGTAATGGCTTCAATACCTTGCCTGCCGTGAAAGTTTGATTTCTCTGGTAAATTATTACTTTCAACAGACGCAAGGCTCGCGCTTGTTACCCAAGGGGGATTACCCAGAATTAACAAAGGTGCTTTACTTTCGCCAATAATTTTGCTCCAGTCTAGTTTAAAAAAGTCTGCCTGGTGTAATTTGATATGTGAGTCACCTTGTATTTTGATGGCCGCTGCAGCATTAAGATGATCCTTATTAATATCAACACCGAGAATCAGCTTTGCGTCCGGAAAGCTCTTGGAAGCCGCCGCAATGAAAGCGCCACGCCCACAAGTGGGCTCCAGAATTGAATGCGGCTGTATTCCTAGCCGACAAAGAATTTGAGTAGCCGCAAGCGCAAGCTCTGGAGGCGTCTGAAAATCTCCAAATTCTTTAGTTTCCCTGGTTTTTTTCTTATTGATCATTATTATCGAATCCTTACAATGCCAGAGACAACATCAGCTTTGTTAATGACTCGTTGATACTGGAGCCGCCATTGTAAGGCATTAGAGATCGTTAGATAACCCTCTTCTGGCGTATGCTGCAAAATTTCTTCAGCAAGGCTTTTCATTCCGATTTCATCAAGCGGCAAATTTTTATCACTCATAAAGGCGATTAGATCATCAATATTCCCGTTATTTGCGAGAATTTTCCGTAAGCTGGTTGTGATCTGATAGTCCCCTGTCCGTTCCTGCGCTACATAGATTGTATGGCACATCTTTAACTTTGCTGTACCTGTTACGTAGTCATCTTTTTTTTCATAGATAAAAATGATTAAATGATAGCCTAGGCCATATACTTTTTGTCGAGCTGATTGAAATGGACAAGAAGATTGGGGTTGTTTAATGCTTGTCACTTTATATATCAACATTTATGCTTGGGATATCAATCCCAGATGCAGGATTTCCAGCAGCAAAGGAATATTTATCCATTAAATGTGCAACAAATTTGCGTTCAAGGTATGTTCCTACTGCTTTTCCATCCGTAATTCCAAACAAGGCAGGCTCATCATGACTACTCTCCATTTCTGAAAAAATGGCGGCTTCAGATATAAGGGCGTTAACCGTTAAAGGTGGATTCATCGCAAGGTATCCTTTTTAATTTTTGCCAAGATGAATAGTAAGAAAGATATTTACAAGGCATGGCCGATACCTTTCAAACGATAATTTTACCGAGCCGTCGGAAAAGCCTTAAGCACTTCTGTGTGAGGAATTTCCTTAACCTGGCCTGGCTTCAGGTCCCCTAAAGAAAAAGGGCCATAGCTCACCCGGATGAGGCGGTTAACGCGAAGGCCCAGGTAAGCCAAGACTTTACGGATCTCGCGGTTTTTCCCCTCATAAAGGGTCATGAAAAGCCATGTATTTGTTGAACGCCTATGGTCGGCGGATTCTTCAACTTCGGCCTCAATACGGCCATAGGTGATCCCGTCAATCGTAATACCCTGGCTCAGTTCAGCTAAAGAAGCTTCATCCACCATCCCATAGACACGGACCTGGTAAGAGCGCGCCCATCCCGTTGAAGGAAGTTCTGCATACCGGGACAATTCCCCGTCATTAGTCAGTAAAATTAACCCTTCCGAGTTTAAATCCAGCCGTCCGATTGAAATGACGCGCGGTAGGGAAGGCGGAAGCGATTCAAATATTGTGGGACGGCCTTGAGGGTCGTAGTGCGTTGTCAACAAGCCGTCTGGTTTGTGGTACGCCCAAAGCCGGGGGGCTGGCGCCTCTGTTAAAAGCTTGCCATCCACCCGGATTTGCATTTTATCCGTCACGATAATCACGGGCGTGGTCAGAACTTCCCCATCAATCGTCACGCGGCCCTCAAAAATCCATCGCTCGGCATCCCGGCGGGAACAAAGCCCGGCTCGCGCCATGCGCTTGGCAATACGTTCCCCTTCAGGCGGCGGCGTACTCATCGGCTTGCCGCCTGGATGAAACCCGCAAAGATGTTTTTGTCAGCTTCCGTGACATGGTATTCGGGATGCCATTGTACACCTAAACAAAAAGGATGCGTTGAATTTTCAATCCCTTCAACAATGCCATCGGGCGCAACCGCATTGATGCGAAATCCCGTGCCGAGGTTTTGAATGGCTTGATGATGCGCTGTGTTGACAGAAATTTTCCCTTGAGGGGCTACAGCATTGACCAGGCGGTGCAACAGCGTTTCCTCATACACCTGAACTTCATGGCCTGGTTCTGTGCGGGGATTGGGCTGTTCATGCGGCAAGCCATTGGGAATTTCATCGGGAATATGCTGAATCAGTGTCCCACCTGAGACAACATTCATCAATTGCATCCCCCCACAAATCCCCAAAACAGGCTTTTTCTTGTTGAAGGCCCGTTGCATCAAATGCCATTCAAACGTTGTGCGCCCCTGCTTTAGTTTCACCGTCTCATGGCGATGATGAACGCCATAAAGAGCTGGATCAATATCGAAGTCCCCCCCGGTAAAAACCAAACCATCTGCTCTATCCGCGTACTCTTCCACCATTTCTGGATGATGAGGTACTAGAAAGGGGATGCCCCCTGCCCCTAGAACGGCGTCGCAATAGTTCTGGCGCAAGGCGTACCAAGGCATCTTTGAATAGCCACCTGGGGATTCAGCATCCAGGGTGATCGCAATTATGGGTTTACGCGTCATCACAGCAGCAGCCTTTTTCTGCTGGTTTTTTTGGGGGAAACGGCTCCTGCCCAGAGGGCTTCGGATAGGTTCGGGGATAATCGCTTTGTTCCAATGGTTCCGTAGGTCCTTTTTTCCCACAAGCGCCCAGAAGACTGCACACCATAATCACCATAACATATTGGCCCATAAGGCGTCTCCCCTACTGTGTTAAACTTGAATCAAGTGTACCTCAGTTAAGGGCTTTTTGCCTAGGCGACTGTTGACGACGCGACGGATACCCACCCGTAAGGCCTCAAGACGCGCTTCATCATTTTTTTGCGCTTCATTCAAGATCTGGCGAATGACGCGGTTAATGCTCTCGGATACATCATCCATTTCTTCCCCAGGCTCTGCAACACCCAACATCGTCAAATGGATTGGACGCGCGGGCTGGCCCTTCTTATCAAGCGCAATCGTGACCACAATCGTCCCTTGAACAGAAAGGCGGACCCGGTCCCGCAGCATCAAACTATTCATGGGCACCAAGCGGTTTCCGTCAAGGCCAAAACGCCCTGTGGGAACCTGGTCCATAATCTTTGGCAAGCCTGGTGCCAGATGGATTAAAGACCCATTTTCAGGGATGACCGCTTGGGGAATGCCACATTCCAGGCCAAGAGCGGCCTGGGCCTGGAGGTGCCGGGCTTCTCCATGGACAGGAACGAGAATGTGAGGACGGACCCAGGCATACATCTGGCGCAACTCATCCCGCGCCGGGTGCCCGGAAACGTGGATATCTTCTTCATGGGCCGTAATAACCTTGATTCCCCGAAGGACAAGACGGTTTTGCAAGGCGCTGATGCTGCGCTCATTCCCAGGGATCATCCGGGACGAAAAGATCACCGTGTCTCCGGCATCCAGATGAACAGCAGGGTGCTGGTCTGAGGCAATACGGGCAAGGGCAGACCGCGGCTCCCCTTGGGAACCTGTTGCAATGAGCAAAACCTGATCCCGTGGCAAGCCTTCTGCCTTATCTTCATCCAGAAAAGGGGGGATGCCCTTTAAATAACCATTTTGGCGCGCCGCTTCTTCCATCCGAATCAAAGACCGTCCCACCAAAACAGGCTGGCGGCCATTGGCGCGTGCTGCAATCGCAGCTGTCTCCAGCCTCGCCACATTAGAGGCAAAACAAGCCACCACAACGCGGCCTTCCGGATGGCGGCCAACAAGGGCTGTTAGCCCATCACGGACGCCTTCTTCTGAGCCAGATGTCCCTTCCGTAAAAACATTCGTCGAATCACACACCATAGCCAAAACACCTTGGTCGCCCAGCTCCTCCAAGCGGGTATGGTCTGTTACCTCCCCAACGAACGGGCTTCCGTCTATTTTCCAATCCCCTGTGTGGAGGACTGTCCCTAGGGGGGTCGTAATGGCCAAAGCGTTGGGTTCAGGAATCGAATGCGTTAAGGTGATAAACTCAACGGAAAACTTGCCAACCTGAACCGTTCCTGAGAGGGGGACTTCAATGATGGGAACCTGTTTACCCCATGGCTTGTCTTTGAGTTTTTGGCGTAAAATGCTTGCCGTAAAGGGGGTGGCATATACGGGGCATTTCAGGAGCGGCCAAAGATAAGGAACCGCCCCCACATGGTCTTCATGGGCATGGGTGATGATTAACCCTGCAAGAGCGTCCTGCCGTTCTGCAATGAAGGTCGGGTCTGGCGTAATCACGTCAACGCCGAGCCGGTCGCCAAAGGTAATCCCTAAATCTACCATCAGCCACTGCCCGTCATGGGCGTAAAGGTTCAGGTTCATGCCAATTTCACCAGCGCCCCCCAAGGGAAGAAACCAGAAATCCTGCTCTGTTGGTTTGTCTTTCACGAAAATTTTTTACCTAAATATGAGTTTGTGCTATGGGCAAAGCCCTTATTCTTTAAATAAGCGTTTAAGCGGTTCATTACAAGGGTTAATCCTTACCCTCTTTGTTTATCGATTGCGCATCTGAGACATTTGCATGCTCAGAGCTTGCAGTCTCTTTTTGGGCAAGGTTAATGATTTATTTATTTTTTTATCCCTAAAATAAAACCAGCCCATGAACAAACCGACGCGTACAAGGAGATCATTATGAAGAAACTATCTTTTATAGCCGCCGCTTGCGGTGTGTTTTTTAATGTACAAAATGCCAATGCTTATAACTGGCCAGGAGCTAAATGTTATCTTCAGTGTACAGAAAAAGCCTGCAAGCAAGATAAAACCATGTATGCGCAGTGTACGGCAAATTGCGACGAGAGTTATATAAAAAAATGTAGAGCTGCTGGGCAAACTGCACATGCCAATGAACCCAACCCGGAAGATAGTTCGGGAGCCTCTGAAAGCAATAACCTCCAACAAAAAATGGATGCTTTTCAATCAGAGCTGGATAAGTTAAAAACCTCTGATGAAGAAAATAAGAGACAATTGCTGCAATTAACAAAAGATGTAGAAATATTAAAAACCCAACGTATTGAAACAAAAGACTTAACGCAAAAGGGTGTGCTGCAACCCCAGTCCGCATCAACTGCGCCAAAGCTAGAGAAGACTGAGCAAGGAGATGGAGATAGGTCGGGACAAACACCAAATTGGAAAGCAAATCTTAAACCCGTCATGCCTCTCTCCAAAGTACCTGTTGCGGGAGATCCTGGCCGTTCTGATATAGAGACCCTTAGGAAAAATGCTCAAAAACAAATAGGCTAAAGGATTTCCAATGATGGAAAATGACATATTCATCCAAGTCATGTCATTTTCCTTTTTCCTCAAGCAATCTCCGCTGACATAAAGGTGTGAACACGTCCATCGTCCTCTTTGAGCAGGAGCGCCCCTTCGGGGCTTATGTCGATAAACTGGCCGCGCATGTCCTTGTTCCCTGCCCGAATAGCCATCGATTGCCCTAAGCGACAGGCACGCTGCTTCCACGCCTCGCGGATGGGCACGAACCCCTCCTGCTGCCATACCTGGTAATAATGCCTGATTTGCGCCAGAAGCGCAGAAAACACGACATCCTGGTTTAAATTGACTTTTGTATGGCACCTGAGAGCTGTTACCGGATAAGCAAGATTGTCAGGGGCTGAATTGACATTCAGCCCGATTCCGACCACGCAAGCTTCCATCAACAGCCCCCCTTGTGACTCTGTTTCAATCAAAATGCCCGCTATTTTTTCTTTTTGGATGAGAAGGTCATTCGGCCATTTATAAGATAAAAGCTCTGGCGATGCTAAGAAAGGCAAAATTGTTTCCCCCACAGCAATTGCCATTACGAAAGACAGCTGGCTTGCCTGAGCTAAGGGACAGTGGGGCATCAAGAGAAGGGAGCAATATAAATTTCCAGGTTCCGATATCCATTTGCGACCCCTGTCGCCCCCGTCCCGCTGTCTGGCGTTGCGCCCGCACAACCGTTCCCTCAAGGGCACCTTGCGCCCACAAGGATTTCACCTCATCATTTGTGCTGCCAACAACAGGGTAATCATAGACCGTAAAATTTAGCAAAGCGCCTTCCTCTACAAGTCAAACAAGGAAGCTGCCGCATCACTGGCCACCTTAATAATAGGGCCGGGAACAATAAATATCCAGATTAACCCGGCGACCGTTCCTAGTAAAACAAACGTCATTGCTGGTTCCCGCCGGTACGTCCGGTAATGCTCTGTCCATCGATCCAGGTCAGGCTCATCCATCAAAATCACCTTGATCATCCTGAGGTAATACGCAGCCGCCACCACGCTCGTTAAAACGCCTGTGATGGCTAAAGGATAAAAGCCAGCCGTTATGGCGGCTTTAAAAACATAGAGCTTCCCTAAAAATCCAGCCAAGGGAGGAATCCCCGCCATAGAGAAAAGCAGAAAACTTAAGATAAACGCTGTTCCTGGGTAGACGCGCACCATACCCTTTAGGTCTTCCAGGGTGTTGATTTCCTGGCTTCGGCGCGTAATGTTCAACAGACAAGCGAATACACCCACAATCATCAAGAGATATAGTAAAAGATATAAGAGGCTGGCTGTAACGCCTTCTTCTGTGCCGACGACAATGCCAATTAAAGCATAGCCCATATTGCCAATGGCGCTATACGCCAGAAGACGCTTGATACTGCATTGGGCCAAAGCTGCAAAAGCCCCCACCATCATTGAAGCAACGGCAATGGCAGCCAGCAGCATCTGCCATTGAGGCAACAAGCTTAAAAAAGGTGAGGCAAGAACGCGTGTGACCAGGGCGAAGCCCGCAGCTTTTGGGGCAGAAGCAATGAACGTGGTAATGGAGGTTGGTGCCCCTTCGTAAACATCTGGCGTCCACATATGGAAGGGAACTGCTGAAATCTTGAAGATCAGCCCAGCCATCAAAAAGACCAACCCGACCATCAGAGGTAAAGGAACGTCTTTCATTCCTTTCACCATACTGGCTATCGTCTCAAAATTTGTAGCTCCCGTATACCCATAGATCAAGGAGCAACCATAAAGGAGGAGACCGGTCGATAAGGCCCCCAAAACAAAGTACTTCATCCCTGCCTCAGATGCTTTCCCATTGTCCCGGCGCAAAGCCGTCAAAATATAAAGGCTCAAGCTCTGGAGCTCAAGGCCCATAAACAAGCTGAGTAAATCATTGGCTGAGATCATTACCATCATGCCCACAACGGCAAACATGATCAAAAGGGGATATTCATACTGGGCAATATCTTCTGAGGCCAAAGACTTGCGGCTGATCATCAACACCACAAGAGCTGAACCGAGGACAAGCGCCTTCATTAACAGGGAAAAAGCATCCCGCACAAAGGCTCCCTGAAAAGCCACTTCGCGAACCGTTGGCGCAGCGCACACCATAACAAGGGCAGCCGCTAACGCAATTTTAGAGATCAGCATCACGCGATGGAAAGCATACTTACCTCGGAATAACCCCAGGATCAGGAGAACAAAGGCCGTTCCCAGCAAGACCATTTCTGGAAAAACAAGGGCAAGGTCTGTTGCTTTAAATGTAAGGTTCATAAAGCTTCTCCCGACATGGACATGGCAACTTTGGGTATACCCCTTCCCTCTGTCTTTTTACGGTCAACTTCCGCGAATGTGGAACCTTCCCGGATCCAGCTTTGATGATTTGCGACCATTTCCTGAACGGCTGGATTAATAATATTTAAAAAAGGCCGAGGATAAAGCCCCAGCCATAAAACCAGCCCGGCAAGAGAACCGAGGATGATGCCTTCCCTTAGGTTAAGGTCGAGAATGGTTTTCAAATCCGCATGAACCAGTTTTCCAAAAATCACCCGACGGTACAGCCATAACCCATAAGCCGGCCCCAAAACCATTCCCAAGGCCCCCAAGGTTGCAGCCCACGTATTCACCTGAAAAGCCCCGACAAGGACCAAAAACTCACCGACAAAACCGCTTGTCCCAGGGAGACCGACAGCAGCAAACGTAAAGACCATAAAAAAGAGGGCATAAACAGGCATACGCGCCACCAGGCCACCATACCGCTCAATGTCTCGTGTATGGAGGCGGTCATATACAACACCTACGCACAAGAACAACGCCGCGGCAACAATGCCATGGCTCAACATCTGCATAATGGCCCCGCTCATTCCCTGGGTTGTCAGGGTAAAAATCCCTAAGGTCACAAAGCCCATATGGGCAACAGAAGAATAGGCGATAAGCTTCTTCATGTCCGTTTGAACCAGGGCCACCAGAGAGGCATAAATAACCGCAATAAGGCTTAAGGTCGTAACCAGAGGGGTAAAAGCAACCGTGGCGTCAGGAAATAGAGGGATTGAGAAGCGTAAAAACCCATACGCCCCCATTTTCAAGAGAATACCCGCCAGAATCACAGACCCCGCGGTTGGCGCTTCAACGTGGGCATCCGGCAACCAGGTGTGGACAGGCCACATAGGGACCTTAACAGCAAAGGAGGCAAAGAAGGCCAGCCACAACCATTTTTGGGCCGATAACGGAAAATTAAAATCCATCACAACCGAAAGATCTGTGCTTCCTGTTATATAGGAGACGGACAGGATCGCTACCAGCATGAGGACAGACCCAAAAAAGGTATACAGGAAGAACTTAAAGCAGGAATAAATGCGATGTTCCCCTCCCCATATACCAATAATCAGGAACATGGGGATGAGGACCCCTTCAAAAAATACATAGAACAAGATGAGGTCCAGGGCGCAAAACATCCCGATCAAGAAAGTTTCTAGTAATAAAAAAGCCATCATGTATTCACGCATCCGAAAAGGAACGGATTCCCAACTCGCGAGAATGCATAAGGGCGTTAAAAACGTTGTTAATATAACAAAGAACAAGGATATGCCATCAATACCTAAATGATACTGAATGCCCATATCCTTCATCCAATTTAAATTTTCAACGTACTGATAAGAGAGTTGCCCAACGTCGAAATTAACCCACAAGACCAAAGACACAGCAAATGTCAGGAAAGAGACCCATAACGCCACATTGCGGGCATTATTGGCGACCATCGTTTCACTCCCTTTCATCATCAGGATAAAAAGGGACCCAATGAGGGGAAGGACGATAATGACAGATAAGAGCGGTAGGTCACTCATGGGTTAGAGCCATTCCTTTACAATTAAAAGCCATGAGGTCAAGGCAACAATACCAACCAGCATCGCAAAGGCATAGTGGTAAACAAACCCTGTTTGGAGGCGTCCCATAAACCGGGCGATCCCAAGGGAAGCCGCTGTCACACCATTTGGGCCAAAACGGTCAATAACTTGCCTGTCCCCCGTTTTCCAGAGCGACCGGCCGACGGCCAAAACCCGGCGGACAAAAAGCCAGTCATAACATTCATCCACAAAGCCCTTATTGAGCCAAAACAGGTAAAAGCGCTTCCAACGGGCAGCTAGCCGATTGGGTATCTCCTGATTTTTATAATAGAAGGAATAAGCCGCCGTTATCCCCAGCACGGCGCAAAACAAGGGCGAAAACAGAACCCAATAAGGGACAAGGCCAGAGCTTGCGTTCCCCAAATGGACGCTAGGGGGAGCAACAGAAAAAATCGCTTTCCCCCAAAATTCCTTACTTAAAAATAGGTCATGACCCGCATAGCCCGAAACGATAGCTCCCAAAGCAAGGACATACAAAGGAATTTTCATAGATTGGGGAACTTCTTGGACATGCGCCATTACCCGCTCATCTGCCCGTGGCTCTCCATGAAAGGTCAGGAGCAATAAGCGCCAGGAATAAAAGGCGGTGAGAACAGCGACAACCAATCCTATGAAAAAAGCAAATTGACTGATCGCCGTTCCCTGGTTATAGGCCGCTTCCAAAATAGCGTCTTTGGAATAATAACCAGCGAAGAAGGGAATCCCTGCCAAGGCCAGGTTCCCGATCCACATCATCGTATAGGTTATGGGTACCATTGCCCGGATTCCCCCCATACGGCGGATGTCCTGCTCATCTGACATGGCATGGATGACAGCGCCCGCCCCCAGAAAAAGCAGCGCCTTGAAGAAAGCATGGGTAACCAGGTGGAATACGGCCGCTCCATAGGCCGAGACCCCCACAGCAAAAAACATATACCCAAGCTGGCTACAGGTGGAATAAGCAATAATGCGCTTGATGTCGTTTTGCGTGACAGCCACCATGGCCGCAAAGAAAGCCGTTGACGCGCCAACAACGCAGATCATATCGCGTGCAAGGGGAGCAAGTTCATATAACGGGGACATCCGCACAACCAGAAAGACCCCTGCCGTCACCATCGTGGCCGCATGGATCAAAGCTGATACGGGTGTTGGGCCTTCCATGGCATCTGGCAGCCAGGTATGTAAGCCAAACTGGGCCGATTTACCCATGGCACCAATGAACACCAAAATGCCTATCAGGTTAAGGCCATCTACTTGGCACCCTAAGTAAGAAAAGACGGGCCGCTCGAAGGGATTTTGGGCATAAACGGACAAGGCTTTAAATAAAACATCATAGTCCACGGTCTGAAAAATATAAAAAATGGCGCAAATCCCTAAAGCTAACCCGATATCCCCTACCCGGTTGACAATGAAAGCTTTCATGGCAGCGGCATTGGCGCCTGGTTTTTCATACCAAAAGCCGATGAGAAGGTAAGAGGCCAGGCCCACGCCCTCCCATCCCAAAAAAAGCTGAACCAGGTTAGGCGCTGTCACCAACGCCAACATCGCAAAGGTAAAAAAGCTCAAATATGCCATAAACCGAGGGATCGAGTGGTCATGGCTCATGTAGCCAATGGAATAAACATGGACCAGGAAAGAGACAAGGGAAACAATCATCATCATGGTAACGCTTAAGGCATCAAGCTTGATGCCCCAATGAACTGAAAATTCTTCAACCTCAATCCAGGAAAGGGACAAAGCGGAAACTTCTTGATGCTCCAAGCCAATCTGGTGAAATAAGAGACAAGACGCAACGCCACAAACGCCCATGAGGCAACACGTAATTACTTGAGCAAAACGGTCACCAAATTCTCCTTTCTCCAGCGTTATAACCCGGACTCCCATGCTCCCAAACCCGGCGACAAAAAACCCGATGAGGGGCGTAAAAACAGCAATTTCAGCGATGTGAAGCAGACTCATCCCTTCCCCTTTATGGTAACGGTCGCCCTTCCTCAGGCCAAACTCTTAAATCCCTTGATTAAACTGACTTTAGCACGGGATTTCCCTGCCGCCAATGGGGTTAGGGTTAGAGGAACTCAACCCATAATAAATGGCCACTTATCATACGTCCCGTTTGTGGCACCTTGATAGAGGACGGTTATATCTCATGCGCCTCAAGAGCCAAAGACAGGAGCGCGTTGAGACCCCCCATCCATTCCCTGTTGTATTTTTTTAACCCTTTCCTTCTTTCACCTCTTTACCCTTTGATCCCAATTCACGTCCGCACCAGTCATCCCCTTCATGGCAAAGCTTGCCATGAAGGGGCTATGAGAGTTCCATATTTTCAGGAGGTTCCCGTCCCGCTTGGTACTCCTTACCCAGGCGAGACAAGAAACTTTCCTTAATTTCAGGAAATCCTTCAGTCGTCTTTTCAAACGACCCTATTTTTACATTCCGCTTTCCACCTCATCTTTTGGAGATATCGGCAGATTGCAGAGACTGATGCGGACAGGAATTGGGACCTGTAACGGGTTATTCAAGTTATGGGACTTTCAAGGGCATTATGGGTGGGCCAGAGGGGGGGGTGTTCCCGGTCAGGATAAAGCTTCTCCCAGGCGGCCATAAAGTTCTTGGGTTTTTCTCCCGTCCTATCCTTGAGGCTGCTAACCATGAGGGGAGAATGACAGGGGTCGCTTTTATTTACAACCGTGCGCCTGTGCTTCCCTTGGCATTCTCCCTCCAGAAGAGCAAGAGGCCAGCGGTTATGGGCCACCAAGGCATACCGGTAGATTATTTGTAGATGTTTCAAAATAGCCTCTTTGATTGAAGAGAGCATCAGTATTCTCCTGTGATTACAAACATTAAGTTATCAGGGGAGTTTTACTGATTACCGATAGCGTTTGTGAAATTTTGTAATTGCCCATAGCTCAAAAGCGCATCTAACAGATTAATTTATCTAGCGATAATATAAAAAAATTATTGCCCATTTTCGATAATATAAAAAAATTATTGCCCATTTTTTCCTTATAGATTGTTAGGTCAAATCTTAGGAGCCGGGATCCATATAATTTTGCATTTTTTCAACACTATAGAGGATACATGGATCCCGGATATTAAGCTTTTGTAACGCTTTTGCTGCGCAAAAGACGAACAAAAGCTAAATTCCAGGAAGACAGCCCTTTTTTAATCCACAATTCAGGTTATCAATTTAAAGACCATTGTTCGTACGAGTCCAAAAAATCTATAAAATTAAATTGTCACCAAAAGATTAAAGAAGGAAAGAGCGCTGGGATATAAGGGTAGTTATGAAAGACGTGTTAAGCATGGAGGGTACTATGAGTAGAAATAAATTATCTACATTTGAAAGAGAAATGTAGGATGATAAATTCCGAGAATCTTTCAAAAAGGGATACAAAGAGTTTTCATTATCAGAAATATTGATGAATTTGATGAAGGAGAGCCATAAAACAGTTAGAGGAAAAAGTTAATACTTTACTAAAAAAATTTTGTATATGGGTTATTGCTCCATCATTTCTTTTAGGAAAAGATCTTAATTGTCCATGAATTTTTTCTCAATACCTTGACAAGGCTGTTATATTAATTTAATTGATTTAGTACAGCATGCATTGCTGTCTTTAGTAGGTAATTATTGTCTTTCGAGAACTATTTCTGTAGGCTCAAATTCTTTATACCATTTTATCCCTATAAGCTTATCCTGGCTCTCTGGAAAGAGCATATAGTACCACCGCTGGTATGCCGGAGTTTTTTCCCCCATAAGCGTTGAACCTAATAATCCTGCTGCTTTATAGGTTTGTTTTATATCTGTATGAAGAGATAATTTGCCGTACAAATAGCTACCCTCAATTAAGCTGTTAGGTTCTTGTGTAGTATCTTCAAGCATTCCCACCACTTTATTTTCATGCTCTACTTTTAGCGTGATGGATATAGTTTTATTTTCCACCCATTTTCCCTCTAGGTTTTTGGTTTCGATATCAATATATTTTCCAAGTATATGTCTTTCTTTATATTTGTAATATATACCTTTTCTACTTTCTAGTATCTTCGCATCCTGCTTATACTTGTCTATTTTATCCTTAAGATATCCGATTGCTTCCTTAAGTTTTTCATCTTCCTTTTGTTCATTTGGAGCTTCGTCATAAAGCTTTTGAGCTAAATGAAAAAATCCCATGTTTATAAGATTTATAATTTGGTTTCCTCGGCTAAAGGAATCTTTTGCTTTTATGGCTTTCGTTAAATACATATCCTTTTCATAGGATTGATTGATCTCACTATAAATTATTGCCATATTATTCATTGCGCTTGTATGCAGTGGATCTCGTATAAGTAGTTTTTCATAATGATAAATAGCGTTAATTTTTGTAACCTTATAGTTTGAATAGCTTAAAGCAAGATCAAACCTAATTTTCTTGTTACCAGGATCAATCTGTAGGGCTTTTTCTAAATAATGGTGCTTACCTTCGATATCTCCTTTGGTTTCGTGTAAATCAGACAATTTTTGATAAAGTGAAACGGCGCATGTATCTCCTAATAATCGGTTATTAACATACTGATACAAGTATGCTATTGCTGCTTCTATACTATTATCTTTTTTAAATATAAAATCTGCATAATTTATAAGTGCCTGGCTTAAATAATTAGGATCCTGTTCTGCTCTGTTAAGTGCTTCCTTGGCATGTACTTCAGCCTTTTCAAATGAACTTAATTCTAGGTAATATACAGAAAGCTGTAGGCTAGGGAAAAACCAACTTAAATTGTTTTTTTCTATCTGTTTTAATTCCTCTTCAATATAATCGTACCCTAACTGTTGAAGTAAGCCATATTTTTGCCTCTCAATGAATTCATCATCAAAGGTCTTTTCAGAATCAACTTTCCATTTCTCAGCTATCTCTATAACTCTATAGGTTAATTTTTCCTTGTAAGCTGCCTCAAACATTTCTATGTGATATTTAAAATCAATTGATGAGTTTTCTGTTGGGGATACAATGGTTTTCTCTTCTTGAAGGTCTGACTTGATATCATTTTTTGTACCACTTATAGTCTCCCTAGATGCCATGAGGATGTTTACAGAATTCCCGTCACCAATGATACTTGGGAAGTTGAGGCCGTTTTGTTGAACATGATTTTCGGCTTGTTGTATATCACCTGAAGCTTGAGTTAATGTGCTGTTAGCCCCTATACCCTTCATTTTCTGACTAGTTTTATACATCTTTACAAGCTTGCTTGCCCCATACAAGCTAGCAAAAATGGGGAGTATTATCCCCGAAAATAACCAATAATACTCCTTTATCCATTCTAATCCCTGTTTGAAAAATTCATAAAATTGATTCATCAAACTAACCCCCGCATTCTGTATAAAAATTATACTAAGCCCTTTTATTTAGATGAATAAGTTCTAAACTTACCAAATGATATTGTAAGTTCCTGTATAGAGTAAATCGTTTGTTTTTTGAAATGAAGAGACTTGGGCCAAAGCAAATCTGTTATGGTTCATGAGTTCTACCTTATTGCTGTAAATTCCACCTCACCTTATCTTTACGTCTTTTTCTTTCCTTCTTCAGCGTAAAGTTAGCCTATAACTCAAATTTACGGATTAGCACGCCACCCGCGTGTTACGGCCCCGACGGGAACTAACTCTCGCCCGTGCCCCCTAAGAGCACGTTATAAAATATGTTTGGGATGCGATATTGCGTTTGGCTTGTGCTGTTAAGGCTGATATTTCCCTGGTGTTTCGTACCCGCACTTTAGCATAGCAACAGGATGGCGACGATAGCGTCATTGTTAACATATTAGAACAGCCCCTCTGACTTAATTTTACCTCCTTCCTCAGATCCTCTTCATTTTAATTAATACCTTCCGGCGCAAATACCGCAACCGGCGAATGAAAACCTGGGGCTTTTGTTGAGGGACAGCGCCCTGGCGGAAAGTTCCATAACACGCTTCCTAAGCGCTTTTTATGTAGTCCTAGTTTACGGCTGGATAAGGGGGAAACAGGACCATAAGTAAATTGCAGCATTTGCCCGCTTTCGGATAATACGGCAAAACACGCATCCGCAATCCCCGCCTGGACGGATTCGGATAAATTTACCAGAGGAATACCGGAAATCACCGTACTCACATTCCCGATAACATGGGGGGGTAAAATATCCACCAAACGGCTGGCATCCCCATTAATGACCGTTACGTGAGGAAAATGATGGGTCAAAAATTTGCAAAGCTCAGGATCCATTTCAATCACAAAGAGTTGGGAGGGCGTAACCCCATAGTGCAGCAATGCCCGCGTAAACCGTCCCGTCCCTGCCCCAATTTCGACCACGTAACTATCTGCTGTGGCTTCAACATGGCGACAAATAAAATTGGATAAGGCAAGGGAGCTAGGGGTAACAGCGCCCAACGTCCGGGGATTTTTCAGAAGGCGCTTAAAAAACAGTAAAGTCTCATCTCGTTTAACTTGGGAAGTGTATGTCATTATTGCTGAAACTGCCACACAAAGCCTGGAGGTAAGTTCAGCCAAGCCGCAGCAACACGGCTTTGCTTGACGCTTCCCCAGAAATTTAAAGGTGAATTCGGGTTATAAGTTACATGAATAATTTTCGCTTTAGGCTTTAAAATTGAAAAAGCCGCGTTCATGAGGGACTTGCGTACTGTTTCATTGAGGTACATTAAAGGAATCGCTGAGAAGTCTCTCAGATGGTTCGCGTCTCCTTCAATAACATGGACGCCTGGAAGGGATTGACGTAAAAAGGCACACATCTCCCCATCCAGCTCCACGACTGTCAAATCCTGGGGCTGGACACCATGCTGCAACAAAGCCCGTGTAAGGCGTCCTGTCCCTGCCCCGATTTCAACAACAGGCGTTCCTGGCTTATAGGATGAAAGGGCTTCTTTTGCAGCCAGCATCGATAATTTTACAGAAATCGGCGCCAATGTCCCCAATTGGCGCGGATTTTTGAACCAACGGCGGAAAAACAGGCGGTTTTCTGCCCGCCGCGTTTGAGCTTCATTCACAGGTTCCCGTCCCCTTCCCTACTACAAAATCCCTGATTTTTTATAGACTGAATCAATCTTAACACGCAATAAGGGAATGCGATAAGGAGAATTTTCTGCATCTTAAAGTTTGAAAACTTCATAGATCTTGTTTTTTCTCTGATTGATCTTATTCAACTCTTTTGTCAAAATCTCAAGGAGAAGATTATTTTCGCCCTCATTTTTCTCAGCTTATACACGCAAACCCCTCAAGCTGCAGAGACAGCTCCAGAAGAGGAGATCAATCCTCCTGTTACATCCAGCAATAAAGAACAAGCAGAAGAAGAAAGCAAAGAAGATTATGAATGGGAAGAAACCTTGATAAACCTTGAGACTTATCTTCCTCTAGACCCGAACCTCGCAGAAGAACTCAGCCAGATTGCCAGGATAGCAGCTTCTTCCCCTACAGTTGATGAAATACCGATAGACCTATTCTTACGAGAACAAACGTTACGCCAAAGTTTGCGTGCGAATGGGGGATTTATGTTAAAATCACTCCCCAAAATAATAGCAGAAAAAGCATGTAGCTACTTTCCCTTATTGAGGGGTATTCCTGCTTTACACTTATATGCAAGCCAAATGATGCGAGGAGATATCGACAATTTTCCGCCTATTTCCGTTCGTTAAGTCCTTTGCAAGATTATCTTTAAGCAAACGATCATTTCCCTTTGAAACAGATGGTTTCAATGGGTTTGGCAAAGGGTATAAGGGTTATGCTATTGTTAAAGATTTTGCCTGGGGCCAATGCCTCGTCGCTCCGGGGGAAGAACTGATAGAAATTGCCAAGAACCCAGGCAAAAGCCCTATTGATAATTTGGTTACGCTCAAAGAACACATAACTCCCAATGCTTGGTTAAAGAGACATTTTGTTGAAACAAGCCTGATGACTCTTGATAAAATCGGTGCCCCCTATAAGGATGGTTTTGGTAACACATGCGCATTATATAAGCTTGGCGCGGTACCTGAGTATATGGTATTGGAGGTGATGCGCGAGTCTGAAGAGAAATTTTTGTGGACCGTTGCCTTATGGAGAGTTGCATGGAACCGCGCCCATACAGTCGTCGCAATGCCCAGCCATTAAAAATTATGTTATTAAAATATGCCAGTTTTATACTGATGACAATTTTTTGGTCTCTATCCTCCCTCTCAGGCATTTTTTCTGCTGAAGAACAACAAGAGAGAAATTTACTACAGAAAAAAAGACGCACCCAGCCACCTCACACGACTCCTATCCTCACGTGTCCTATGACAGTAGTCGGCCAAATAGGTAAATTTTTAAAAGAATCAGAGCTCCTTCACTATTTTTTATGTCATCCTTATATAAGGCAATGCGCAGCCTATGCCCGCGAACATCGAACTTTTAAGCTACACGAAGGGAATTATTTAACCCCGAAATTATTTCAAAAATTGCACGATATTTTCCAACTTACGATAATTGTTAGTTTTGCAGATCATCGAATTTTAGAACAAATTAGCACCTTGCATAAAATTAGACATCTGACCCTAAAAGGCTTGGTGGGATTCACAGATGCTGACCTTCAGCGCCTTAGGTCCCTGACTAACCTTCAAAGCCTTAGTCTTGTTAACCTGAATGTAACAGATACGGGCATTGAAAGCCTTAGAGAGTACCTACCGAATCTTGAAATCTGTTATGTTGTGCAAAGCCATTAACTTATCGTTGGCAAATATCATTAAGCTCCATAAACCTTCCAAGAGCAGTAAATTAAGAACCAAGCTTAAGGATTTCTACCCTGGATTTCAGGGCATACATCTTCATTTACTGAAAAATCTTGTTTAGAAAAATGAAAGCAATTGTTGTCATAAAATGATATATTACGGATAATTTTACCCTACAATTGGAGACCTTTTCAGCACGTATCAGGAGGCTCTCTTTGACAAGAACAAATATTTCCATTGGTGTCTCATTCATTGAAGCCCAAGATCTTGGAATACCGCCTCTTCTTAAATTGGCGATAGGATCACCCACCCCTGATAAAATTCGAGATGTTCTAAACATTTATCGACGACCCGACCATAGTTTTATGGGTTGTCGGGTAGATCATAAATTGGTTGGAATCTTAGGCGTCAAAATGAAGAATAATATGGCCATTATCAAGCATATAGCTGTCTCGGACGCTTACCGTCGCCAAGGTATTGGGAAATTATTAATTCAAGAACTTCTCAACCAATGTTCTATAGGATTCCTTTTTGCTGAAACAGATGATGAAGCGGTTGGATTTTACGAAAAATGTGGGTTTATTTGCAAACCTGTTGAAGGTGTTTATGGTAAGCGCTATGCTTGTCAAAAATCTCAATTGCTTATTAAGTGGATTTAATTTTATTTTGTTTAAGGAATATAAAAAACAATAGTTAGAATTAGGCTAAATCATTAATCTTGGCATTTAGATTTTATTACACCAAGCTCGTTCATACAATGAGGTTTTCAGCTTCTGCACCTCCGTTATTGGGAAGGACCCGTAGCACGACGTGGTAATCTTGAAGGGATAAAGACATAAAAATTGCCACAGCCGCCACGCGCTTACGCGCTCGTGGCCTTGCAATGGCGTAATGACTTGATTTTTTTTGTTTTATTATATTGATCTGAGGTTAAATTAAGCTGCTTGTAATCTAAGGATTAAAACATGATCAAACAAAAAGCGAGAATTGGATGTTCAGGCTGGTCTTACAAGGAATGGAAAGGGTTGTTTTATCCAGAAAAGATGCCCCCCGCAAAGTACCTTCCTCACTATACTCAGTTTTTTAATACCGTTGAAGTCAACACAACATTTTACCGCCACCCCTCTTCGCAAATGGTGCAAAGATGGTATCAAAATGCTCCCAAAGGCTTCAAATACTCTCTCAAAGTCAATAAACAGATTACCCATGTCAAAAAGCTCAAACACATCCGGGAAGACCTTGACCTGCTTTACAGTTTAAGGGATATTTTAAAAGAAAAAATGGGCTGTTTTCTATTTCAATTTCCGAAGAGCTTTATATTTAGCGAGGAACGGCTCGACCAGCTGATTTCAGCTCTTGACCCCGCTTATGAAAACGTTGTGGAGTTCCGCCATGCGAGCTGGTGGAATGAACAAACTTTCGAGGCGTTAGCTGAAGTGAATAGTACCTTTTGTACGGTGAGCGGTCTTGACGTTCCAGAAGATCTCATCATTTTAAAGGGGCGTGTTTATATTCGCCTCCATGGTGATCCTTCTTATGCTGCGCCTTATGCGGACGAAGAGCTGTTCGGTTGGAAACAAAAAATAGAAGATGCCTCTGTTAATCATCTTTGGATTTATTTCAATAATACCCGTCAGGGTTGCGCCCCTGAAAATGCCTTACGTTTGGCTCAAATGATTCATGAATGATAAAGCTTTATAAATTTTTACCAGCTTAAAAGCCTTTATAGAACTTACCTTATTTTTTATACGTTGGACCCTGCGTCATATCTAATCTAAGCTTCTCGAATTTTCACCGATTCCCCCCTCAAATCCTTTCACTCGGCCCCAACGTTGCCTGGGTCTGCACCCCAGCAAACAAACGCTTCGCTAAAGAAGTCACCTGGTCGAGCGTCACGGCGTCAACCTTTTCTAGAATTTCCTTAGGAGGAATGGGGCGACCATAAATCAAGAGGTGGTTCGCCAACTGCTCACACCGGGATGTCGTGCTTTCAAGGCTCATCATGAGGCCAGCCTTGAGCTGGGCCTTGGCGCGATCCATTTCAGAAGTTTCCAGGGAGTTGGGAAAGCGGGAAAGCTCCTCCTGCACAACAGGAAGAAGCTCGTTAATTTGCTTTGGGTCCGCACCTGCGTAAACACCAAAAACCCCGCTGTCCTGGTAGCTTGACGCAAACGTATAAATAGAATAAACCAGGCCTCTTTTTTCCCGAACTTCCTGAAAGAGGCGCGACGACATGCCACCCCCCAAGATGGTCGACAGAATCGAGACGGCGTAGTGGTCTGGGTGCCCGAAAGGAAGTCCCTCATACCCGAGAACCAGGTGCGTTTGTTCAAGGTCACGCCTTTGGTGGAAGGTTCCCCCCTTATAAACAGCGGGCCTGGCTTCTTTGGGGCAATCAATGGGAAGGCGGGAAAATTTTTCTGCCACAAGACGAACTATTTCCTGGTGATCCAGGTTTCCAGCCGCAGCAAAGACCATTTGATGGGCACCATAATGATCTTGCATATAGGTTTTTACTTGGGTAGGCGTCAGGGAGCGGACAACCTCTGCTGTGCCAAGAATGGCGCGCCCGATCGGTTGGTCAGGATAGCATGTCTCTTGAAAATAATCAAAAATGATATCATCGGGCGTGTCAAAAGTCTGCCCGATTTCTTGAATAATGACAGACTGTTCTCGCGCAAATTCGGTGGCGTCAAATGTGGAATCCTGCAAAATGTCAGCCAAAATATCGATGGCCAAAGGCACGTTATCTTTTAAGACCCGAGCGTGATAAGCCGTTGCTTCACGGGAGGTGTAGGCATTCAAATACCCACCAACTGCCTCAATCTCTTCGGCAATCTGAAGGGCGGACCGCCGGGTTGTCCCCTTAAAAGCCATATGCTCTAGGACATGGGAAATACCGTTAATAGGAGCCGGCTCGTGTCGGGCACCCACATTAACCCATAAGCCACAGGTCACGGTTTCAACATGGGGGATTGCGTTTGTCACAACGCGCAACCCATTGCCTAAAGTTGTAACATTGGGGATCGTTGTTTGATTTGTCATAAAGGTTTCCTATTAACTTCGACCATAATTTAAGTTTTCATTCCCACCGCCCGCCATACGGGTGAGGGAAATAACTCAAAGGCTCAAATGATGCCCAGTATTCGTATCTATCGGCAGAATTTACCAGGATTTGCAGCCCTTTCCTGCCTGGCACTTTCAACCCCAACGGCAGCAGGGTTAAGACCTTCTTTTGCTGCGATCTCTGCATAAACGCTTGCCCGTTTATTATTAACCTCTGCAACCAAGCCAGCCATTTCCGCTTCATTGCCGGGCGTCGCTTGAATATACCCATTTGGCATTTCACAAACTTTTCCGGTGCTCAAAGCACTTGCCAGGTCAGTAGCATTAGCAGGAGAAATGGCAATTATAGCCAAGCCTAAAAGTAAAGCAAACTTTTTCATCATAATCAAAATCCTTCCTTATCCAAAGATATCCGGGTTATCTTTTTTCGCTTTTTTCAAATCATCTTGAAGCTTGACCCGCACGTTATGGTCAATCTTCATATTCATATTGATGACAATGGGCTTGTCGGGCGCTTCCACCTTAACCGTCGGCGCACACCCTACCAATAAACTCATGCTTAACAAGGCAAGGGATATTTTAACCATCTTTCAATTTCCTGTTTTTTTGTTTAAATCGTTTGGTTGCTTTTATGAGTTTCATTCCTCTGGCAGGAGCTTTTTTCGTTTTAACTGCTTTCATGGTTTTAGCCGTTTTAGCGGGTTGGATTTTTGGGGCACCTTTGGCTGGTTTTGCTTCTTCGGTCCCTTTAATTGCTTTCTTGAGGTCAGTTAAATCCTTATAAGGCGTCATGCGTTGAATGGTATTGACCACCAGATCCTTAAGCTTACCCGTTGTCACGATATTAAACTCAAAAGGGTACCCATTCAAGATTTTTGGGTTTGATCCCAACATTTTTACAATCCCCTGCAGTTCTGATGGGTTACCAGGGGTTTGTGCCAGGCGCACTTGAAATAAGGTAAAGTTAAGGTCGTTCAAGACCTGGAAAGCCATATTGACTTCCTTTTGAGCCAAAGAAGCGCCGCTTTCAGGCTTGTACTGAATAAGGCCGGCTTCAGAAACAGAATGTAACTCGCCTTGAAGCACATCCAGCCCCTCTTCCCACCCATAGCGCATTGACGCATTCCCTGCCAGTTTGGCATGACCTGAAAGGCTAGAGAGATCCGTTAACTTTAAAATATCGGCGAGTTCAATATTTTCAAAGTCTGTCTCAAATTGGTAGGATGGATATGTCTTATTTGCAAGCCTTTGAAACCGATGGGCCTTCACGCTTCCCCCCAAAGCTTCCGCCGTGAAGTCATTGATTTGCAAAAGCCCCTGATCGTCAAACAAGCCCTCAAGAAGCATGTTTTTTAATTCAATCCCTGCAAAGGAGGCTTTTGATGCCGATAGACGTTGAGGCCCTTTTGTTGTGAACGGCTTGAACGCGCCAAATGTAACCTGGCAGGTGAGCCCTTCCATGGAAAAATCTTCTCGCTTCACACTTACCCCTTGCATGCCTATGGCTAATTCAGATGTTTTAAATCTTCCCTCTTCCCAGAGGACCTCCCCCGCCAAGTTTACCTGCCCCTCAACAAACATCTTATCATCTGCTCGACCCAAGAGAGGAGGGGTAAAATCCCAGACTTTGGAAAGTTGAGGGATATGAGACGTCAGAACTATTTGCGCTGAAGGGTGAACCGGCTTCATGGTTCCTTCAAGCTCAATAAGGTTTGCCCCACTCGTTTGCGAGGAAACAGTTAAAGCATCAAGGACCCATTGATCCTGTTTCCCGCATCCTTCCCTGTTCAGCGTTAGGTTGATTTCCAAAGGCATCTTTAGGGTCCCATAAGGCGCAAGCATCAGGTGGTCAAGTTTTGCAAACCCATCAACCTTATAGCCCTCTCCATTCTCATTGTCTGTGCTTGCCCAGAAAGATATTTCGGACGCCTTTATATTAAAAGAAGGTCTTTTGATCTCAATATTGGCTGCATGGAGGTCAATCTTAACTTCTTTTCCCCCTAATTCTAGAATGAACTGGCCATGAAATTTATTATCCCCATATTCCCCCCAGTCAACGGTCAATAGCTGGTTTCGCATAACCGTTTTTTCCGTCACCGCATGCACGGGAATTTTTAAAGGACCTTGGGGAGACGGAATGATCAAAAGACAATCACGCATAGCAACCACGGGCAGATCAAGCTGCTTCAGGTGGGTCATAGCTGTTCCAAAATGGGCCATTTTCTCTTGCCATCCATCTCTGGATAAAGAGGGCGCATCTTCACCTTTTAATTCAAGGGTGGCCCCTACCACATCAACCGCCTTCATTTTCAAAAAGAGGGATAAAGCCACATCTATTTCCTGGATGCTCAAATTAGGCGTTGACGGTGATGCTTTGGCATAAATATCTCGCAAGTAAACCCGTCCCCACCCAAAATGAATAGCGCCAATATCAACTTGTCCAACGCCAAGAGGCGCAAAGGTCCGCTCCAGAGATGCTTTTGCTATGGCTTTCACCAAAGTTGGCCCCTTTAAGGCAAGAAAAACGCCTATTACAACCATAAGTACGACACCAACAATCAACCCTCCTTTGAGGCAGGGATGCATTTTCTTTGACACTTTTATGGTCTCTTCCATCGCTTTTTATATATCCTTATGGTAGTGTACCTTATCCATACTGTGTGAAATTGGAGATTGAATCAAGATGCCTCATGATCCTGTGTCTTTTTCCTTACCCTGGGCAATCCCCTTTTGTGGGTTCTTGATCTCCCTGGCTTTCATCCCCCTTATTGCGCCTAAATTCTGGCATCAAAATTTCGGAAGGGTCCTTATGGGATGGGTCGCCGCCTTCCTGGTCCCATTTGGATTTTCAGAAGGGCTGGAACCCTCCCTTCACATGCTCAACCACGCACTGCTCCACCATTACATTCCCTTCATGGCCCTCATCACTGTTTTGTTCACGGTTGGGGGGGGAATTCACATCACCATGAGAGGCAAGGCATCCCCCCTTATGAATGCCGGATTGCTTGGGGTTGGCGCTTTGCTGGCGAATGTTATTGGCACCACCGGTGCCTCCATGCTTCTGATCCGGCCCCTGATTGCCTTGAACAAATACCGCCGTTACACCACTCATGTTATCATTTTCTTCATTTTCCTTGTCTCAAATATTGGCGGGGTTTTAACGCCTTTGGGAGACCCCCCTTTATTTATTGGTTTTTTAAATGGCATTGATTTTTTCTGGACCACCACGCACCTGATTTATCCCTTTTTTATCGTTGGGGGATCGGTTTTAGCTGTCTTTTGGGTAATCGACCATTATTATTTCTATCATGACCCGTCTGTCCCCGACCCGACCCATTTACAAGGGGAGGCCAAGATTCAGCTTAAAGGGTGGCAAAACTTCCTCATTCTGGGCGCATCCATTGCCGCTATCCTTACCGAGAGCTTTGTAACGGTTAAACCGCACATGACCCTCTTTGGTTTGTCCATTAACTTGGCAGCGCTAACCCGGGACTTTATCTTGTTTGCCATGGCTTATGCTTCCTGGAAGCTCACCCCTCCCAAGATCCACGAAACCAATCACTTTACCTGGGAACCTCTCGAAGAAGTGGCGCTCGTCTTCCTGGGGGTATTTATAACAGTCGTTCCTGTGCTTGAGATGCTCAAAGCGGGAGAGACAGGGCCTTTAGGTAGCCTCATCCATCTGGCGAATCCAAACGGCGTGCCTGACGTCAGTCTTTATTTTTGGTTAACGGGCATTTTCTCCTCAATCCTGGATAATGCCCCAACCTATTTGATTTTTTTTAACATGGCAGGGGGAGACCCCGTATTTCTCATGAGCCAGGGCGCAACCATTTTAGCCGCCATATCAACCGGGGCCGTCTTCATGGGAGCCTTAACCTATATTGGAAACGCCCCGAATTTTATGGTTCGCGCCATTGCGACCCGTTCCCACATCAAGATGCCAGGATTTTTAGGTTATCTTCTTTGGTCTTTCAGCATTTTATTGCCCATTCTCTTAGGCTTTAGCTGGTTTTGGTTTTTGTGATTCGTGTGAAATTTCATCATAAAAACGATATTTCCCTTTTCCTTCCTGCTTGACCGCATACATGGCGGCATCTGCTTCTTTCAGCAAGGATTCACTATCTTCGGTTCCTAAAGAGTACACGCCAATTCCAACGCTCACGCCGACATCTAATAAAATATCATTGCGGATGTAAGGCTGAGATATTGCTTTTAAAATGCGTGCCGCAACCATCTTAACCTTGTTCCGGTTCGCCGCATGGTTCAAAATGATACAAAATTCATCTCCCCCGAAACGCGCAAGCATATCATCCCCACGAATGCACCGCCGTAACCGTTGGCTTACCTGGTTTAGCAACCAATCCCCCATCTCATGGCCATAGGAATCATTAACGGCTTTAAAGCCATCAAGATCAAGGAACAAAACGGCAAGAAGCCCTCTTTCAGTCTGCCGCTTTGTAAGGATAGACTGCGTTAATTTTTGATAGAAAGCCTTGCGGTTCGGCAACCCGGTTAACGCGTCGTGGTAAGCTAAAAGGGTCAAATCTTGATGTTGGGCTTTATCTTTTGAAATATCTTTTGCAATTAACGCCCCTCCCCCATCCGGCGTCCGGTAGGTAGTCAGAGCTAGTACAAGCCCACTTGTCAAAGTTTCCTCCCACTGACAGGCTGGCAATAAAAAATTCGCTTTCTTCTCCTCTATCCATTGGCGGCCTGCTTCCTTGGTATTAAATGAATAAATACCAGCAGAAACGTTAGCTTCCAGAAGCTTGTCAAACGTTAGCCCCCCTCGCAACATTTCTTCCCGTTTCTTCAGATGCGGGTAAAATTCAAACAACTTTTGGTTGTGCATAACCAAGTGGCTATCTTGATCAAAGATGGCATATCCATCTGGCAAATCCTGAATGGCAGACTCCATCTCATGGCGGGCCCGCTGCATTTCCTGCAACCGTTCCAGCCGCCGCTCAAAGGCGTATTTCTTTTCCAAGACAGCGTGGACGCCCATTTTCAACAAAGCCGGGTTGACAGGCTTTGCCAGATAATCTCCAACGCCTAACTCTGTAATTTGCCGTAAGATTTCCGGGTTTTCTGGCGCTCCAATAACAATGATGGGGACATACCTGATGGGGTCTTTTTCTATTTTCTTTAAAAAATCATAAAGCGCCTCTTTAAACACGGCATAGTCAACCAAAATAGCTTCAATCACGCAAGTGCGCAAATACTCAAAAGTCTGGGATTCATCTTCCGCAGTCAATACAGTATGGCCTTCTCGCGTCAAACGGCGCATCAACGCCTGGCATGTGTTAGGATTGTTGTCCAAAACCAGCAAGGTCCCTGTTCGGGACATCCACTCTGGCTCATGAACAGACGCTGCGTTAATCATATGCACGATTTGATCAAACCCCACGGAATGCAGATACCGCGTTCCCGTGCTGTTTATTTTCTCCTCTCTTTCAAAGGCAGGTTGGTTTCGTAAATCATCTTCCAACTTCTGAAAAATACTTCTTAATTTAAGAGATTGCTCACCATCCTGGTCTGCCAAACACCTCTTAATATTTTGCAAGTTTTGGAAAAATTGGCCTTTTAATGCTTCCAGGCGCTCATTATTTTTTGCAGCCGCCTTCCCGGTCGAGTCTATCTTTTGTAAAAGAGACAAAGCTTGCCTTGTGCTTTGAGAAGCTGCAGAACCTTTTGGAAGCGCTTTCCGAAGCTCCCCCAAGTAAGCATCAATGCTGTGAAATGGTTCATAGTCCAATGGCAGGACTTTATGCGCTGGTTGCCCCTGATTTTGCTGCATAGACAACAGTCCTCTTCGCCTCTTCAAATGCTCGATCTTCTAAAAGTGTATCAGAAAAAAATTAAGGAGGGATTAA
>JAJONN010000054.1 GCA_021323455.1 Alphaproteobacteria bacterium
AAGTACCATCCTCTCTCTGTTGTTACGGTTCTACGCTCCTCAATCTGGCTCTATTTACCTGGATGGCATTGACGTGCGGGACGTGGATGTCGGCGATGTGCGCGCCCGAATGGGATTGGTACCCCAAGACCCGATGATTTTTTCGCAATCGCTTTATGAGAATATCCTTTATGGCCGCCCTAACGCCAGCGAGGCAGAAGTCTGGAAAGCAGTAGAATTAGCCCATTTGGTTGATGTTGTCGAAAGTCTTCCCCAAGGGATCCACACGCTTCTCGGTACAAAAGGCGTTCGTCTGTCAGGGGGGCAAAAGCAAAGGGTCGCCATCGCACGGGCTATCTTGCGCGATCCCGCGATCCTTCTTCTCGACGAAGCCACCAGCGCCCTTGATTCAGAGAGTGAGCGCCTGGTTCAGACGAGCCTAAACCCCTTGATGGCCACACGCACCACAATTGTTATCGCCCATCGTTTAGCAACCGTCCTGAAAGCCGATCGGATTATTGTAATGGACCGCGGGCGGATCGATGCGGTTGGTACCCACGCAGACCTTATCAGTGAAGACGGTCTCTACCGCCGCCTAGCCATGATGCAATACGCAGAACGGGAGTCTCATAGTCGCTAAAAGTTAGGAGATCAATAAATGAAAATCCAGCCAGTACCCTTAAATTCTTCTTTTGTTTCCAACATTCATGATCTTTACGGCAAAGGGGGCGATGCCTGGCTAAAGAACCTTCCGGACACTCTCAATCAATTATCCACTCTGTGGCAATTTTCTTTCCTGAATCCAATACCAGACCTTTCCTATAATTTTGTTGGCCTTGTCAAAATGAAAGCAACAGGCAAAGCTGCTATCCTTAAGATGGCCCCTAAAGGGATGGAGAGCCTTGTCACTGAAATGAGATGGTTAAAGCATATCGGCAAGGGTGTTCCGGAAATCTATGAGTTTAATGAAATGCACAATGCTTATCTGATGGAACACCTTGACCCAGGGCATTCGCTGAAAAGCCTTGTCAGGGCAGGCAACGACGATGAAGCCACAAGGATCATTTGCCAAACAATCCGCAGCATACAATCACCTCCTCCAGGCGAGCTTAATTTCCCCCATCTCTCTGAGTTCTCCAAGGCGTTTCCTCTATTGGCAGGGAAATTTGACGCCAGGCTTTTGTCGAAAGCGCAAAGTTTGTTTAATGACCTCACCCTTGACCGAACAGGCGATGTCCTTCTTCACGGAGACCTCCATCACGACAATATTCTCGCAAGTGATGCCGGATGGAAGGCGATTGACCCCCATGGCTATGTTGGTGATCCTGTCGCCGAGGGAGGGGCCATGATCCGCAATGCGTTAGACTGTTTACCCCATTCTCATTCGATACCAAATAGTGTGGAGAGACGCCTGAAAATTATGGCTGACGAGCTTCCTTTCGATGCCCAAAGAATAAAAGCATGGGCCTTTTGCGCCACAGCCCTTTCAGCCGCCTGGAGCGTTGAGGATCATGGAAAAGTTCCTGAGCTTGTCTTACAAGTTGCCAAGGCTATTGATCAAGCAAAGGTAAGGTGACTTTATGTTTTTGATTAATCTTCTTGGTAAAATTCAAATTTGGACAAATCCTATAGTCCACTATACAATTTGGACACCTCGTGCGGCCAAATAACCGGACAAATCCTATAGTGGACTATATGATCTGGATAGTCCTTCTACGTCACAAACTGTTCTCCTAAAATCCTTTCCTCTAGATTATGGTGCGGATCAAACAAAAGGCGATAGCGAGCCTGAAAATCCTGACATATTTCAACCTGTTGGGCATTGCGCACTTCATAGCCATCTGCGGAGGCACTCACCGGACGCTTGTCCGCTTCCAAGATCTCTATCGTTACATGGGCTTTATCTGGCAGGAGGGCTCCCCGCCACCGGCGGGGACGAAACGCGCTGATGGGTGTTAACGCCAAAAGATTCGCCGTTATGGGAATGATAGGGCCATGGGCTGACAGGTTGTAAGCCGTACTCCCCGCCGGGGTGGCAATCAAAACCCCATCGCACACAAGTGCGTCCAAACGCATCACGCCATCCACATAAATGCGGATTTTAGCGGCCTGGGCTGTTTGGCGTAAGAGAGAAACCTCGTTAATCGCATGGGCTGTCGTATATTTTCCACCACCATCTGTTGCTGTCATTTTGAGAGGGTGCAAAGCCGTCTCTTTAGCCTCTTGGAGACGATTGAGTAAATCGCTCCCCTGATATGTATTCATTAAGAACCCAACCGTACCACAGTTGATGCCATAAACAGGTTTTTCAAGGGACTGAAGCTGATGCAAGGTTTTGAGCATAAAACCATCGCCCCCGAGAACGATGATCACATCCGCCTTTTCGGGAGTCGTTGGGGAATAAAGTTGTTGCAACGTTTCCTTTGCTTTTTGCGCTTCTTGCGTAGCGGTTGCGATCAAGGCAAGCTTCATGGTCATCCCTTAGTCATTCGTACCATCATTAAAAATACCATTTTTTGATAAAAAAAAATACAAATTTACAAGGTGAAAAAAATTTATATTCCTATTTGTTAATAAAAATAAAATAAAAATATAATTTGACATAGAAATTTAACAGAATTTTTATAATAGGAGAATGGAATATGTATGTAAAAACCACAAAGAAAATTATCCTACTTAATTTAATGTTGGTATGGGCTGCGTTATTTTCTTCTTACGCTGGTGAGGTAGTTATTAAAGAGATTGGAATAGATGAAGTGAACTTTATAAACCGCAGCTATCATTTTTATAAAGATTTCCATCATTTGAAGATTAGTGAAGAGGCGTTTGTAAATAATGCTAAACAAGGACTAGCAACAGGAAATTACCATATTCTCTGCGCCATCAAGGACGATGAAGTGGTTGGTCTTATCAGTTACTCTCAATTACATGAGCTTTATTGGGGAAGTTATTTACATATAGATTCTCTGGTTGTTGATGAGCATCATAGAAACCAGAAAATTGGCAAATTGTTAATGGATGCAGTCAAAGAGCAAGGAAAAAAATTAACATCAAAAAAGATTTGCTTAGAAACTGCCTTTGATAATCTTGGCGCTCAAAGGCTTTATACCAGAGAAGGCTTTACACAACGTGCCATTGAATATGGGCTTGATCCGAGTGAACTGCCTTAGGAAATGACATTACGGAATCAATTGTATAATCCCTAGCTTAAGTTCTAAGGCTTAGTAAACTGGGCAAAGCTTACAAGAATTTAGGTTTTGAAGAACAGAGGGGGAAGTATACCCCCCCAATTTCTGATTCCAGAATTTTTAAGGCTACGCTTAGCCTAATGCCTTTGCGCTCCGGCGGGAATCCGTATAGCCTAATACCTCTTGGACAAATTCTGGATCTAGGCCCACTATTTCCAGTTTTTCTTTCACTCCCTCCGGAGCCAAGGCAAAGTGACTTATTAAGGAGGTAACCAGCGCGAATGACCCACCACCCGAACCAAGATGGGTCGTCACGCGACCATTGGGAACGACCTTACCCTGATGGTACAAATGGCCCAGTGTTGGGGAGTTATCATAGGCAACGGCACGTCTTCCTACCCAGCGTTTCGCGATTCCTTCTTTCTCCAAAAAGGCCATATCCTGTTCTGTGAGCTGTTGACCTGTCGTATCCCTATCAAGCGCCAAAGAAACAACCTGAGGCAAGACATCGTTAAACATTCTTAATTGCAAAAGGTTTCTATTGGCCGCAAAAGCGTCATGGATGGTTGGTGTTTTATCACCATAAAACGCTTTCGTTCCGGCACCACCAACAAAGATTTTTCCATCCCTGATCCGCGCTTGCCAGGCAAGAACGACGCCTACCTTATGAACCTCCATACAATGGTTCAATCCCTCAAATTCTTTGAGTTGCTCCCTTGAAACCGGAATGTTGAGGCTTAAGGAAGCCCCGGCGAAACCTGCGTAAGCGGGTTCATTAAACCCAAGATTCTGGAGGGTTCCAACAGCTTCTCCGGGGCAAAATAAATAGGTTGTATGGCTGTCCTTGCTTTTAATTCGTGTTCCATCTGCAAATGTCAGCCCCTTAATCGCAGAAGAAGTCGGCCCACCGTAGATGACACCTGTTACCTTTTTATTAAAATGTAAGCGAAAACGCTCTTGTTGCCGACCCTTTTTATCAACATATTTACCCATAACTTTCTTCAGATAAGCAGCGAATTTTGGTAAGAAGGTTTGCGTATCCAAGCAACCCCCAGGACGCCATAAAGCTACGGTATCCTCCTTCCATTGGCGCTGCCCTTTCTCACCGGTGGAATGTAAGGCGCAAAACTGGGCAAGGTTGGGGTCACGGGCTACGACCTCATCAGGTGACAAGATTTGGCAGTTCTTATAGCCTAGGTCTTGATAATTTTTCATCATGCCAACCGCACGGTCTCGTGCGCTTGGGGTGCCCTTTTCATTCGGCACATCATAAATTAAATCTATTCGGTAGCCTTTATGCAAGTCTGCCTTTTCCTTGCTTTCCAGCTCACAGCAAGGGTTAAAGTTTGACGCTTTTAAAACAGCTTTTAACGGCTCATCTGCAGTCTCATAAAGCTGCTTCCATAAGGCCATTCCAGCTTTGCCAAGCTTCAACAAAGCCTTTGTGCGCCTTTCACGGATTTTTTCATTTGGCCCCTCGATGGCCACTTGTTTGATAAAGCGTTGGGCCGATTCTGAGTCACCAACACCGGGAACGTCAGGGACATGCATGCCCCCAGGTTTGTCGAAAGGGGTGGTTAATTTCTCATCCAGTTCCGTGCCACAAGGTACGACCGCTACAATCTCATCCGCAGTATGGCTATTCCATATGTTTGCAGCTGTTGTCTCTGCCATTGAGGCATTTTTTTCAAAAACGTCAATACATATTTCTTCGCCATTTTCTTTTGCCCTCACATAGGCTAAATAAGCTTCAATTAAACCAAGATGGCCACCTCCAATAATGATTATTCTTTTCTGCTCCTGGTAAACGGCACTAACTTGTTGCTGGCCCATCAGGCAGAGGACAATACCTAAAATAACCCTGGATTTTTTTCTGCTCAACGAAATCATCATGCTTTATTCTCCTTGTTAGGGGCTTAAATGAACACCATCATTGAATCATTATAAAAACCGTCAGGAACGTCCATTCGACACCACCTTTACCATATTCAAGCCTGACATGCAGTAATTTGTAATTTTTTAATAAAATCCTCAAGACCCCTCAAGAGGGGCTAGCTATCTCAATCATTTTCTTGGATTGTGTGGTCGTTTACCACGCTGGTGGGGGAAGCGTTTTTCTGTAAATTAATTTAAAAATGGAATTTTAGATCCAGATCAAAGATCATACGTCTTCTGGTTCCCTGTTCTCTGGCAAAAACCCTCCTACTTGGGTATCCCATAGGGTTTTATAATGGCCACCTTTCGCCAACAGATCTTCGTGGGATCCGTCTTCGACAATCTTGCCAAGATCAAAAACCAAAATACGGTCCATATGCAAAAGAGTGGACAGGCGATGCGCAACCACGATGGTCGTCTTACCTTGCATCAATTTCCATAAAACGTCTTGGATATAACCCTCTGTTACGGAGTCCAGCTGGGATGTTGCCTCATCCATTAACAAGATCGGGGCATTTTTTAAAATGGCGCGCGCAATGGAAATCCGTTGGCGCTGCCCTCCTGAAAGCTTCACACCCCGGTCCCCAACCAATGAATGATAGCCACGAGGCAGCTGCACGATAAACTCATGGGCGTGAGCTTTTTGAGCAGCTTCTATAACTTCCGCATCGCTGGCGTCAAGGCGGCCATAGCGAATGTTCTCTATCAAGCTGCGATGGAACAATACAGGATCTTGGGGAATTACCCCAATGTTGCTGCGTAAAGAGTCTTGAGTCACTTCCCGGATGTCTTGCCCGTCAATCAAAATATGCCCCCCCGTTACGTCAAAGAGGCGCAAAATAAGGTTCACAAAGGTCGTCTTCCCACCCCCCGAATACCCAACAAGCCCAACTTTTTGACCTGGCAAAATGGTCACAGACTTATTCTCAAACAAGGCTTCCGCATCCCGGTATCGAAAATGAACTTGAGAAAAGACAATTTCTCCCTTGCGTACAATCATGTCTTTAGCATCCGGCTTATCTTCGATCTCAAGAGGGGAGAGGGCAACCCTCAACCCTTGCGTCACGTTTCCTGCCAATTCCGCAACGGTTCCGATATCTTTGGAAAGTGGCCACAAGCAATTTATAATAGAGATATTAACCATTAAAATGAGGGCAAAATCTCCTGGCGAAATAGATCCGTGCTTAAATCCCTGAATCAGCCAGAAAAGAATAATGCCTTGATAGATGGTAAATGATCCTCCTTGGAAGGCGTTTATTTTTAAAAAAAACCAGTCCCGTTCCTGGTCCGCCTTTACATAAGTATCCAAGGTCAGTCCTAACTTGTTTCGTTCCCCCTTATGGGCTGTAAAAAGGCGAACGCTGATCATGTTGCTTAAAATATCCACAATGGTTCCAACAACCGTGGAACGCGCTTCTGCTGCCTCATCACTGAGATGGCGCGCCGTTTTGGAAAGGAAAATCGATCCCCCGATAAAAATTGCCACCCAAGTGCATAAGGCCATTGAGAACTTAATGTTCACCGTCCAGACAGCTCCCATCGCAATGATAAAAGCCAAGCCATGGCTGAAAAATCGATCAACGGTTGTTTTTAATAAATCCGGAACACTACTCATCACATCCTTAATTTTATTGCCTAGATTTCCGGAAAAGTTGTCTTGATAGAGATGATGGGCGTGTTTCATCATCCGATCCATTAAAATAAAACCAATGTGCCGTTTCAAAGGAGGGTTGATATGAAGCCAGACAAAATCATAAAATCGGAATGTAACAAAGACCAGCACCGACATTAAAAAATAAAACAAAGCAGGAGGAAGGAGAGCGTCGTAGGCTTCCGAAAGGGGAAGGCCAGGCATACGGTCAATCATGATTTTCAGCAGGTAGGGACTTAAAGACAAGTCAATGGCCCAGATAACAGCCACCAACACTTGCCCGGCCACCCACCAACGGAACGGTTTGATACTGCTTAAAAGAAATTTTGTAACGGACATGGATGCTGCCTCAATCTTCCGAACGATACCTTACAGTGGCATAATTAAGTGTAAAGGACAACTTGCCGTCATATTTCTTCCTTGACGCAAAGTCATAAAATACGCTAACAAGATTAAGTCCTTTACTAAAAAGGGGGTGTAGCTCAGTTGGTTAGAGCGTCGGCCTGTCACGCCGAAGGCCGCGGGTTCGAGTCCCGTCACTCCCGCCAGCAATTCCGAGGCTTTCAAGACCTCCCAAATTTTCACATCTTCCAAATGTTAGAAAAGTGTTAGCAGGAAACCCTATATTCTTGTCTTTTCTCCTCTCAGCCAGTAGGACCTATGGAAACCAACACGTCCAGCGTTATTGACTATACGTCAATGACGTATAAAATGAGTTTTTTTAATGTGCTGGTATGGATTCAATATCGTTTAAAACTTGATCTCTTCATCACTTTAAAGGCTTCCCACGTCTTTTATCAAGTTTTAAAATTGCCCATTTGCATAACATAGAGGAAGGTTAGAGGCTCTTCTTTGCTATTTTCAAAAATGTCAATAATCGAAAATAACAGGGCTTCTTATTAGCGAAGATGAAAATAAGAAGGGGGATTATTATCGATTTTAATTAAAAACGAAAATAAAAGGGACGGAAAAATTGACTTTGGGGCTTAGAGTTGACGTCTCCTTTGGGCCGCCTTTATTTGCAGCTCTTCGCTTAAGGCCTCAACAACATAATCCAGGATATGCGCCTGGGCGGCGATGAGATGATGGGCTTTTTCAATCCTTTCCTGTCGGATCGTG
>JAJONN010000055.1 GCA_021323455.1 Alphaproteobacteria bacterium
GGCCTTTGGCGGCTCTATCAGATTTTGCGGCGGGAGAAGCCAGATGTCTTGCAAACTTGGCTCTATCATGCAGATTTGGTAGGGTTAATTGTTGGAAAGATCGCACGCATTCCACATATTGTGTGGAATATTCGGTGTTCCAACATGGATTTATCCCGCTATTCAAAGATAACATCCTGTGTTGTAAAGGCACTGAAAGTGTTATCCCGCTTTCCCGATGCGGTGGTCACAAATTCCCAGGCAGGAGAAGAGACCCATGCAAAGCTTGGGTATAAACCCCGGCGATGGGTTCACATCCCCAACGGTATTGATACAGACCTCTTTCAGCCCAATAGAGCTAGGGGCCAGAAATTACGCCAGTCCCTAGGTATTCCTGAAGAGGCAATTGTTGTCGGGATGTTAGGCCGTGTTGACCCTATGAAAGATTACCCTTGCTTTTTGAAGGCTATGAACATCCTCTCCCAGACGCAGGCAAACCTCTATTGTATGGTAGCCGGAAAAGGCACAGAGGACGCTTGTTGGGCCACTGTTCCTCCGGGATTGCTGCGCTTGGGGATGTGGGAGAACGCGCCTGAATTCCTCAATTCCCTCGATATTATGGTTTTAGCTTCAGCCTTTGGTGAAGGATTCCCAAATGTAGTTGGGGAGGCTATGGCCTGTGAGGTGCCAACGGTTGTTACAGATGTCGGAGACGCGGCTGTTCTTGTCCAGGAAAAGGCACAGGTTATTCCCCCTCAAGATGTTGATCAACTTGTCCTTGCCTTAAAGGGATTGTTGGCCCTATCCTCCCAGGAAAGAAAAGCCATTGGACAACAGGGGCGGGAGCGCGTCTTAGGTTCCTTTAGTCTTCCCGTTATGAGAGAAAGGTACACATTATTTTACAAGGGCTTGCGTTGATTAAGGAAACCATATGTGTGGCATAACAGGATTTTGGTCCTTCACGGATCAAATGTCAGGGCTTTCGCTGGACCGCATTGTTCAGGAAATGGCAAATCAATTAGCAAGCCGAGGCCCTGATTCAAGTGGCGTGTGGTGGGAGAAAGAGGCGCATGTTGCCTTTGGGCACCGCCGTTTGGCAATCATGGATTTAACGGAAACGGGTCATCAACCGATGGCAACTGCTTCCGGACGCTTTGTCATTACCTATAATGGGGAAGTTTATAACGCCGCTGAATTACGCGAAGATCTTTTGGTCAAAGGATATTCTTTTCGAGGCAGCTCAGATACGGAAGTTATTTTAGCTGCCTGTGAAGCTTATGGGATCGAAGAAGCTACAAGGCAGTTGAATGGTATGTTTGCTTTTGCCCTTTGGGACGCAAAGGGCCATAAACTTCACTTGGTCCGGGATCGGTTGGGCATTAAACCCTTATATTGGGGGATCCATCAAGGGACGCTATTCTTTGGGTCGCAGCTCAAGAGTTTTCAACCTCACCCCCTTTGGCGGCCCGAATTGAACCGGAAAGTCCTTCCTGGCTACTTCCGGTTTGGTTATATTTCAGGGCCTTCATCCATCTATCAAGATATTCAAAAATTATCCCCTGGCTGTATTGCGACCATTGAAGGGAAAGACAAGGTAACGGTTAAGCCCTACTGGACGATGGATGAGGCCATGCGCCAAGGGGAGGCGCAACACTCTAGTCGATCCTCGACAGAATGGGTGGATCAGCTCGATGCCCTTTTGAAAGACGCTGTCAAGCGGTGCATGGTCTCTGATGTTCCGATTGGGGCTTTTCTATCAGGAGGCGTCGATAGCTCAACGGTTGCTGCCTTGATGCAAACCCAAAGCGCCAGCCCTGTCCAGACGTTCACAATCGGGTTTGAAGAGGAAAGCTATAACGAAGCTTCCCACGCTGCAGCTGTGGCGCGTCACCTGGGAACCCAACATCATGAGCTGTACTTAAAGAGTTCAGAGGTTTTAGAGATCATCCCAACCATTCCAGAATGGTGCGATGAGCCTTTTGCAGATTCTTCCCAGATCCCGACTTTCCTGGTCTCCCGTTTGGCTCAAAAACAGTTAAAAGTTTGTTTGTCAGGAGACGGGGGAGATGAATTTTTTGCAGGGTATAACCGGTATTTTCTCGCAAATCAGGTTTGGAACCGTCTCGCTCCTTTTCCCCTCTCTTTCCGGAAAATGGCAGCCGGTGGGATTAAAGGCTTGTCTCCACAACAATGGGATTTTTTGAGTCGATTGATCCCTGGAAGAAGGCTTTCTACAGGTGATAAAGCCCATAAGCTGGCAGATTTGCTTACCTGCCCAGATCGAAAGGCTTTGTACCTTAATCTTATAAGCCTGTGGAGCCAACCAGAAGACCTTGTTGCTGACAGGGAGAGGCTTTCTGAAAAGCTTCCGTTCCCTTGGACGGCGGACATAAGCCGATCTAAAAACGCTTTTATCGAAGACATGCAGTACATCGATAGCTTGACCTATCTTCCGGATGATATTTTATCAAAAGTTGACTATGCCAGCATGGCGGTAAGCTTGGAAAGCCGGGTTCCCCTGCTGGATCACCGCGTTGTCGAATTTGCCTGGAGCGTTCCCCTGGATCTCAAAGTTAACCATCCGGAGGGAAAATGGATTTTACGGCAAGTCTTAAAAAAGTATGTCCCCGAATCACTGACGGAGCGCCCTAAGATGGGATTTGGTGTACCCCTCGGCCAATGGTTGAGAGGGCCTTTGCGTGCTTGGGCGGAAGACTTGCTGTCTGAGGCTTCGCTGAGAGATTCAGGCCTTAACGCGGGGCCTATTCGCCAACGGTGGGAAGACCATGTATCCGGCAGCCGACATTGGCATTATTCCTTATGGCCTGTCCTCATGTTTCAGGCTTGGCATCAATCCAGGCATCATGGGTAAGGGCTCCTTCTTATGCAATGGTACCATATATTATATAATATATTTACATTTCGTTTGAGTTTTATGAACCGTATGGTATTCTTAGTATATGAACTACCATGGTCTCAATCTCCACCGACGTAGAAACCTTGCCCATATTCTTGCAGTAGAAAAGGGGGTTATTACGATCGATTCAGCGGCAAAAATATTGGGTTGGGAGCGAGAGAAAGCCAGGGCTTTTTTGTCCTCCCTTCATCGCTCCGGTTGGCTTAAACTCATCAAATCAGGCCTTTATGTGCCTGTTCCCTTAGAGGCCGATGAGCCGGATTTAACGGATGAAAATGCGTTTGTCCTTGCAAACTATCTCTATGGAAACTGTTATATAGGCGCATGGTCAGCAGCCTCTTTCTGGGGGTTTACGGATCAAATATTCAACAAAACCTGGGTTATGACCTCAAACTTTGTCCGGAAGAAAGAGGAAACAAGATCAGGGCATACATATCGCCTTCGGCACGTACCTTCACCCTATTTCTTTGGACTCTATTCAGAATGGATTAACCAGGACAAGGTTTTCTTCAGCGACCCCCATAAAACTGTTATTGACTTTGCCAACTTTATAACAGAATTTGGCTTACAAGGCTTTGTGGATGTTTTTACCCAATACTTACGATCTGAGCTTAAAGACCTTGATAGTCTTCTCGATTATGCAGGTCGCTCGATGAACCGGACTGTTTACAAACGTCTCGGGTTCATACTTGAAAAGGACAGTCCTAGTGACATTGACCACATTAACCTATGTCTCGAAAATATTAGCAAAGGGCCATCCAAATTGTCTCCAAATTCTTCTTGTGAAGTTTATATTAAGAAGTGGCACTTAAATGTTCCCAAAAATATAGGGAATAAATGATAACCAAGCAAGAACTCATTAAAAAGCACAAGGAATTAGGGGTACCTCTGCCAACGATTGAAAAAGATTATATTTTAGGGTTGGTATTGTCCTGTCTCTATAGACACCCTATTATTAAAAATGATTGGGTTTTTAAAGGAGGAACTTGCCTCAAAAAAATTTACATCAACAACTATCGGTTCAGTGAAGATCTGGATTTTACCTTAAAACCATCAGCATCCATTAACCCGAATGATATCAAACAATACCTGTTGGAATCTTTTACATTGGGCGCGGGGTCATTTGGTTTAATCATTGACAGGGATAATATTAATATTGCTCCCTTCCCTGACAAGGATGGTTTGTTCATCCAGATAAAAGTCCCCTTTCAAAGCTCTCTCATGTCATCCGGCTCTTTGCCGCGCATCAAACTGGATTTATCAAAAAAGGAAGTTCTTATTGATCCGCCTCATATCTCTTCTTTGCTGCATTTCTATTCAGATTCAGATAGGGTGATGACACCTATTCAAAGCTACAGCATGGATGAGATCTTTTCCGAAAAATGTCGTGCCTTTTAGGTAATGTTGAGACCTATGTTGAGAAATACGGGACGATCATTGTATGGCTGATCTCACACCTGGATTCTTAGCTTCAGTGTGTTTATCGCGAAGCCGCTAACTTACCCTTTGGTTTTCAGATGGTCTCCCTGTCCTCATTTACATGAATGGCGTTGAAGAGCGTGTTGTTGATAGCCAGAACTTCACTGGAATTATCGATTTTTCTATATTTCTTGAATGAATATGAGTAGGAGAGATGCGAGACAAGGGGCTGAGATAGAAAGCTGCTCAAGTCTATATCCATCTCTTTTTTGAAGCAACGATCAGAAATGCATTAGAGAGAATACCGCCGCCACGCTTCAAACATTAAAATGGCCCATAAAGGTTCCTTGTGGTCTGCGCGTCCCTTCAGATGATTTGTCCAGAGGTGACGAATGGGTTTTGGGTCAAAGGTGTCCTTTAAGGTTGCTGGTGAGAGAAGATCTTCTGCCCAATCCCGTAACGGGCCCCGGAGCCATAAGTCAACGGGTAAGGCAAACCCGGTCTTTGGACGGTCAATGAGGGCTTTAGGGACATGCTTCTCAAGAAGCTGACGCAAAAGCCACTTGCTTGTCTTCCCGTGGATTTTGAAGGACTGCGGCTGGCTCCATGCCCATTCGACCACCCGATGATCGAGCAGGGGGACACGGGCTTCCAGGCCGACGCCCATACTCGCGCGATCTACTTTCGTTAAAATATCGTCTGGCAAATAAGTTAAAGTATCAAAAGCCTGCATTTTTGAGATAAAATCAGGAAGTTGGGGAAAAAAACGTGCTCGCTTTGGAGTATAATGGTGGGCAAGCGCCTCGGACGGCTTTGCCCAATAGCTGATGAGGGAGTCATACAGGGCTTCAGGTGTTCTGGCCGTCATGGACCTGGCTACCTTGTGTATTTTATGGCCTATTTTTGGGGGACGCTTTGAGGCGGGAATAAGGGCACTGAGCTTATCCCACCCGCTCGGCGGCATGAATGTCAGTAGGGTTGCCAGGCTATTGCAAAAGGGCGTATGACGGATTACTTTCCATAATGTATCCCCCCACACATAACGCGAGTACCCCCCAAAGAGCTCATCTCCTCCATCCCCTGACAAGGCAACCGTAACAGACTGACGGGCAAGCCGGGAAACCAGAAATGTCGGAATTTGGGAGGAATCTGCAAATGGCTCGTCATATAACTGAGGCAAATGAGGAATGACATCCAGGGCTTCGGCAGGCGTTATGAGAAGTTCCGTATGCTGCGTCCCTAAATGATTGGCGATGGTCTTCGCATAGGGCGCTTCATTATACTCTTTTTCACCAAAGCCGATGGTAAAAGTTTGAATGGGTCGGGCGCTCTGGCGCTGCGCAATGGCTGTGATAAGGGAAGAATCCACGCCGCCGGACAAGAAGGTCCCTAACGGAACATCAGAAACCATGCGGCGGCTGACAGCATCATTTAGCAGCTCTTCAAGGTCCGCCAAGGCATTATCGGGAGAAGGATCCGGGCCATGTTCTAAAGAGGAAAGACCCTTGGCAATAACTTCCTCCAAAGTCCAGAAGGTTTTTTGAGTGATCTGGCCATCAGGGGTTCGGCATAAAATTGTGCCGGGAGGAAGTTTATACACGCCTTCGTAAATAGAAAGGGGGGTTGGGACATAAGCATGCTTGAGGTAGCCAGCAAGGGCCTGATGATTGAGTTTGGGGTGAAAGTCTGGATGGGCTTGCAAGGCTTTGAGTTCGGATCCAAACAAGAAGGTGGGTCCGGCCTGTCCCCAATAAAGAGGCTTGATTCCCAACCGATCTCGTACAAGGTAAAGGGTGTGTTCCTGGCGGTCCCACAGGGCGAAGGCAAACATCCCGATGAATTGTTTTACAGCCGCTTCAAGGCCCCAGGCTGCGATGGCTTCTACCATAACTTCTGTATCCGAATGTCCCCGGAAAACAATGCCTCTCGCCTCTAGCAAAGGACGAAGTTCCGCACTGCTATAGGTTTCCCCGTTATAGGATATCACCCAACGTCCGCAATGGGATGCCATAGGTTGATGCCCGGCAGGGGACAGGTCCTGGATAGAAAGGCGACGATGGCCAAGCGCTAGCCCGGCAGGTTCATCAACCCATGCGCCTTCATCGTCAGGACCTCGATGACGGATGGCGTTCGTCATGCCAGATACGTAACGCATCAGCGTCATCGCATTCGTTAGACCAGGGGTGATGAAGCCAGCAATACCGCACATTTAATTTTATCCTGCTAACTTTAAAAGAGGGCGAGCATCTATATTTTCCTCATCTCTCCCAATTTCTTCCAATAAAGAAACGATTTTGGCTGTCTGCCCTTTTTCCAGAAAACCTGTCAATTTAATCAAGAGGCCATCATCTTGAGTGTGGGTCAAGGAGTTGGTGGTTCCCATCGTCATACCAGGCGTTAATGATTCAAGGAGATCGTCTGTTTCACAAGAGGGCGTAAGCACAGGTATAGAATTCCCGGAGAATTTAATTTTCACATCAACTTCAGGAATAAAGCCATGGAGGAGAGAAAGGGACCGTATCAATTCTAAAAAGCGGGAAGGTTCTCCCCCCGACAGATGAAGGACCTGTCCTCTGGTTTTTTCTGTACTCAAGGCTTTGACAAGAGCTTGTAAAATTGTTCGGGCGGCTTCTTGAGCGGACAAAAGGTAAGAATACGCATCAGGAGAGGGGAGAGTGATTTCAAGTCCCTCGGTTAACTGTTCTGACCAAAAAGCTGTTGCAGAATCCAGGTTATTCCAGACATCAGCGCTGTTGATGACAAGGAACCGAGTTGGATTTTTCTTGGTTGTGGCTTGGTCCATGTCTTGAAACTTTTGGGAAACAAGCCGCGTGATGATGCTGGTTAAACGGGTGGGCGCTTGGGCGTTGACGAGGATAAAAAGGCGAGCTTCTGTTTTTTTGATACCTTGCGCGAGGTGTAAGGGACTTAAAATATTTTTTTGAACGGCCATCAAGAGGTTTCGGGCAATTAAATCAGGATGTGTCATCCGGTCCCCATGGATGATGATTTGGGGATGATGGATTTCAACCAGGCGATCCATTGTTGCGTGATCTGTGATAGAGGCGAGAACATAATCGCAAACAACATCTGGATAAAGTTGGTCCAGTTTTATTTTTAAGGCTGCCAACGCATGTTCAGAAGGATCGATCACAATCAAATGTTTTGGATAAAATCCTGCAATATGGTAAGCGAGTTGATGCATGACAGGATCATGAATGCCTGTGATAAAAACACGGGCAGAGTCGATGAGGGCCTGGACTTCTCGCCAGGTAGAGGCAGAGGTAGAATTTTCAGGAGAATCTAGGCGCGCTTTTCCTAATAAATCAACGTAAACTCAAAATGCCCCGCCCCTGAAACCTCAGAAGAATATGACGTAAAGGCAAATAACTTAAAGACTCTTGGGTAATCAGTAGGCGCTTGGGCTCACGGCCTTCTAACGATAGTTTTTGGATAATGGAGACAAAATCATTGACCATCCCCAAAACAGGTACGGGAGGAGGAAGATCATCCGCGCTTAAAGGCTGGTTAAGGAGGATACCTTCAAGATGATAAGGAAACGCTGACCGTTCTTCAGGGTTTGCTTTCTTGGCCCGTAAATAGCTTCCAATCTGTTCATTATATCCAATGACGATAACAGGAATTTTCGGCGACAGCTCAACAGTATTTGTCTTGATGCTTTTACGTTTCCAACAAGTAGCGAGAAGACGCGGCAAAAGAAGCCCGGTCATGAACAAGAACGTGTTTAAAACGGG
>JAJONN010000056.1 GCA_021323455.1 Alphaproteobacteria bacterium
ATGGTAAGTATAACAAGCGCTGGAACCTGGTGGAGAACATTTAGTGCTATTAAAGACCCGTTTACAAGAACAGGAAAAAAAGACCAAAGCACCATGGGACAAAATTGAGCAGGATTATGTTCTATCATGGATACTGGAAGGCATTAGCCTTGTGCCTGAATTAAACCAGCGCCTTGTTTTTAAGGGCGGAACATGCCTTCGGAAATGTTATTTCGGGGACTACCGTTTTTCAGAGGATTTAGATTTTAGTGCAAAGGATGGCAGCATTACGGAAGCGTTACCTTCTTTAATGAACAAAGCCTGTGAACTTGCTATGGCTAAGCTTCAATCTTTCGGTGAAAATGTTATTTTTCGCTGTGATCCCTATATTGAAAAGCGGCCCCATCCTGAAGGGCAGCAAGCATTTGTTATTCAGGCTCGCTTGCCATGGCACCGGGACTTTTATACGAAAGTCTATGCAGAAATATCAGTTAGTGAACTTATCCTGTTACCCGCCGTTCCCTCTAAAATCATTCATCCCTATGGCGAAAATCTGGACGGATTTGTACAAACCTATCCTTTAGAAGAAATTTTCGCAGAAAAAATCAGGGCCCTTCTTCAGTTTGCGAAGAAGCTTCATGAACGGGGGTGGGGTCGGTCGCGCGTCAGAGACTATTATGATCTATGGAAAATTCTCACAACCTATGGAACATCCCTCAATTTAAACCTTGTTCCTTCCCTTGTTCAGAAGAAGTGTGACCATAAGGGGGTTGTGTTTAATGGCCTTGACGACGTCTTTCAGGAAAAGTTGCTCCTTAATGTCGAAAAAGAATGGGAAATCTGGTTGGCTGATATCGTCCCTGATTTGCCGAATAAAGATAGGGTTCTGGGAGACTTAAAAATAGGCTTGGCGGATGTCTTCAATAAAGAGAAAGTAGCTGTATAGGGGTATTCTACCCCCTTGTATCCCCTTCCCATTTGGTTCGCATTATTAACAACATTCTACGATAACCTAAAGAAACGAATGCCTCCCGCAACCGATTACCAAATCCACATTGCCAAAGAAATAGCTTTGGCAAATAACGAAAACATTTGTATGATTGTCATCTCAACTTAAGAGCCTGGCTATGGTGTTATGAAGGAATATAGATGGGTTGACAATCTATTACAACTTTTTGACCTACCAAGGGTTGCGATAAACCTTATTCAAGTGTTCTATTTTATAGGGGACATTATAGCTTAATGCTCTTGACTTTAGGGAGTATTTTAAGGTGCTATAAAATTATTTAACAGAGCTACCAAATTAGATATTTCATTTATTAAAAAATAGCCTATCTATCTAAAAAATATAAGCAAACGGATTTTTGGAAAATGGATACATTATACAAAAATGTTCAAGGAAAACTTAATTTTTGGGAAGCGTGGAATAAGGATGATAATACCGCGATTGTCCATTGGGGGGTTGTAGGAGAACGTGGAAAAACAAAAGAAGTTAGGTCAACTTTTCTGTCCAGTCACACTAAGAAAATAAAAAAAGAGAGGGAAGAGCAGCTTCAAGATGGTTATAAGAAAATTAGTATCGACGAACAAGAAGTCCTACTAATCGAATATAAAGTAGACGGCATGGGTACGCCTGAAGATATTTCTAAAAGACATGCTCTACAAAATAAGATGCAAGAAACCTTAGGATGGACAGGATTGGGCCATTGTGACGGCGGAAGTATTGGGAGTGGCACAATGGAAGTTTGTTGCTATGTTGTAAGCTTTGAGCTTGCAAAAAGAGCCATTGAAAAAGACCTAAAGGATAGCGAATTTAGCGATTATTCGAGAATATATAACGAGGCATTTGAATAGGTTTTTTAGCGTTGCTGCATAATTCAATTTTATTGATCTAATGTAATAGCTTATTAAATCGTCAGAATGAGATCAAGAAAAACGTAACGCTATGAAAAATATTTATACAGCAATGTCGATGAAGATAAGATAAGTTAAGTTAAGTTTAATAATAAGGAGCAATTTATGGTAAAATCCTCGGATGATAAAGCAAAAAAAAGCTTGATAAGCGGGCTTTGCGCTAAATGCAAAAAATGGACGTCTCTTATAGGTATGGGAACAGTGGTGATGTGCTTAGTTTGCGACCATACAGCTACAGTAACACCAATTCTCCCAGCTGAGCAGATTATCCACGCAACTGATTTGAGCGAAGGACGAACTTTTACGAGTTCCGCTATAGCCATAGCGAATTTAAAATACATATCAGGAAAGAATTAAACAACTATAGGCTCCACTGACATAATTTTTCTCTGGTTTATCTTATAATAGCTCTATCATGTAAGAATCAAGTTTATATGGCTTACCAGTTACGCTCCAAATGAAAAGCGAGACCCTTACCATAGCGAGTTGGGTACTCACCATTAAATCCCCTGCTTCCCCTTAATTATTGTCGCCTTTCTCCAGGACTTCAGCCGCAAAAGAAGGCCGCGTATTGGCGTTGGTCTTTTGAAGAAGCCGGGTATTTTGCAGGGAGGGCGAGGCTGGAAGAAGCTTGTTGGAGGTACTATCCCCTCCTTTTAAAAGCTCATAGTTGATGGTGTGGTATATGACCTCCATTGAACCCTTTTTAGAATTTTGGGGAAGCGGCTTGGAAAGCGCCATTAAAATCCCTGATTGTTCGAGCTGAGCAACCATATATCCAATAGTTTTCGCGTTCCAAAAGAAAAACCGCCTGGCCGATTCACCGGCCAGGTTTGGCATCCAATATCGCCCATTGATTAAGTTTTTGTTAACGCGAGGACTAAGCCAGTAGTGGGGAGCTTGAAGGACAGCGGCCTCATGGAATTCAATGATCCCAGTAAGCTCAGAAACAACCTGAACCAGAGAAGAAGGAATCAACAAAGGATAAGCCATTGGATGCCTCCTGTCATCCCCGTGCCACGCAAAACCTTGCTCTCATGGTTATCTGTGACGAGATATGCATGGTGGTTTTCACAGAACCCAAGGTACCACCTCTTCTACACCAGAACCTTGTTGGCTTGGATGTTCCACAACCTGCTGTAGCGGCCCTGTTGCTTGAGAAGGGAGGTATGGTCCCCTTGTTCAACAATTCTGCCCCCTTCAAGCACAATAATACGGTCCATTTTTAAAAGGGTGGAGAGTCGATGCGCAACAACAAGCACGGCCTTATTTCTCATTAAATTTTCAAAGCTCTGTTGTATATAGTGCTCCGTTTCTGAGTCCAAAGCAGAAGTTGCTTCGTCGAGAATAAGGATCTTGGCATTTTTAAGGAAGGAGCGGGCAATGGCAAGGCGTTGCCTCTGCCCGCCGGAAAGAGTCGTGCCTCTTTCGCCGACAAGGGTATCATAGCCTTGTGGTAATGATTTTATGAAGCTTTCTGCAAAAGCTTGGCTGGCAGCTGCGTGTATTTCCTCTTCAGAAGCTTCAAGATTCCCATACTTTATGTTTTCTATTATGGTACGGTGAAAGAGCATAGGTTCTTGGGGGATGAAGCTAATATTTTTATGGAGGCTGTCTTGGGTAACGTCTTTGATGTTTTGACCATCAATTAAAATGGCCCCTTGATCAACGTCCATTAACCTTACCAGCAAGTTCAAAAGAGTTGTTTTTCCACTCCCCGATTGTCCGACAATTCCTACTTTTTCATTTTCTTTTATCGTCAGGGATAGATCCTGAAAAATTGGCTTCCCTCCCGTGGGTGTGTAATAAACATTTTTAAACTCAATGCATCCCTTGCTCACCGTCAAAAATTGGGCATTTGGGGCGTCCTTAATGGCATGGGGCACAATGATTGTTTTTAAGGCTTGGGAGCACTTTCCCAGGTTTTCAACGAACCTCATATAATGTCGAGATATATCCCATACCGTATCAATAATGGATAGGACCAGCGTAAAGATGAGAGCAAAGTCACCAATGCTGACTCTTCCTTCTTGGCGCTCATGAATGAGATAGGATATTAAAATGATGATGAGTACATTGGCCATCATATCCATGACCATGTTAAGCTTTAAGTTTTTCCAACCTACTTCTTGTTCTTTTTCAACCTTTTCTTGCGCATAGGCGTCTAAAAATTTTATTTCAAATTTCCGGCGGGCAAACAACTTTACAGCTAATATGTTTGTGATACTATCCAGGATCTTACCAACTAAGGTTGTTGATTTCTCTGTTAGCTGCTCAGACAAATGGTGAATCTGTAACGAAAGGTAGTAACTCACCCCAATGAATAGGAATGTCCATATGATCAGAGCAATTCCAAGAGCCACATGCACAGAAGCCATGGTAAACGCAATGATAATGAAGGAAAAAAAGGGATATAAAAAATTATAAAATAAGTCATTCAAAAGGGCTTTGCAGGTTTCTGCTGTGGTGGAGATGTTGCTCACCAGACTGCCACCGAAATGATGTTGGAAATATGATTGAGAGTGCTTCTGGAGATACTTGGTCAATCTTATAATAATGTTCTTGGTAAACTCGGGCATAACCTTGAGATAAACATAATCATGAACGCGGCTGGCAAGGTTTATAAAAATACGAACAGATATATAGACGCTCATAGGCAACAATAATTGATAAAAAAGGTGGGCTTCTTTTAAAGGCGTTTTCTCAAGAGTATCCAAGATTACTTTAATAATATAAGGTTCTATGGCTGAATTGGCTGCCCAGAAAAATGTAATCAAAATGATGATAAAGGCATAAAATGCGTATGGCCGCAGAAAATAACCGATAAAACCCAAAGGTGTTTTAGGCAGTGGTTTTGTATTCATGAGCTTACACCTTTCTTAATGATTTAACTTCACATCGACTTAAGACCCTGTAAAATGGGCAAAAAAACCTTGGCGTATTTAAGAAAAAATAGCCCCTCCGATGGTCCTTCCGAAGAAATATTCGGCTTTATTGATGGTTTTTGCAAGGGGTCTCAACCCCACCACCAAAACCATCTCCTGGCCAGTCCAAGAGAAAACTAAATAAAGTCTGTCGGCTATGGTTTTTACTTTCTGCCAACGTCGCAGGCCAGAATAGATACCTTAGCGCTGATCTGTTTTCTCCTCGTTCTCCTTAAAGAGCAATGATGGAGGCTTCTCTAAAATTGTTACTCTTCGCCTGTAGTCTTAAAACGAATAGATGCGGTTTTGGAATAGGGGTTTAAATCCTATATTTTCATAGATAGATAACCCCGAAACAGAAGATTCCAGAAAGCAATGTACCGCCCCTTGATTGGCTGCTTCTGCTAATGCATAAATTACGAGACTCGTAGCATATCCTTTACCTTGGAATCCAAGTAAAGTTCCTACATCATCAATCCTTGCGATCATGCCTTGTACAGATAGGGTAATGGATGAGACGGGTTGATCTTTGTGATAGAGACTAAAATGATAAAGGGTCACACCCTTTTCCAGCGCCCTTTTGTGAGAAAAAGTATACTGCGCCGTTATTTCTAAGGTCGATTCAAATGCCTCTACTAAAGGAGCCATCCAGTCATTGAGGTTAGCATTGTTGGCTTGAATCGTCACTCCCTCATTAAATGAGGCTGCTCTTCTACCGTCCAACCGTATCGCCATGCAAACGGATGAATCTGTCTCAACATAGCCAAGCTTCTTGAGCCTGTCCTCCACACCAAGTACACAAAGATCTTTAGGAACCACGAGTTCAAAGGGAAGATTTTGATAGGCATAAAACTGGTTGATTTGACCTAATGTTTCTTCTGTTAGACCAGCGCCTTGCCTCACACAAGCCAAGTTCAAACTTTTTACAGGCACACCCGTCATATAAGCTGTCACGCCCTCTCTATCCAAACACTGAATGGATACGCCACGGAAAAAATAGTCCTCAGCCTGACGGAAAAGGGTAAATAAGAGATTTTCCATGTCTTTCGTTTCCTTAACTATTGTGTCCATTGGCACCCGGTGACTTACATTTTTGGCTGTGAGAGATGAAAGAAAATGAACAGATCTAGGGCGTGTGATCAATTGAAGGATTTTGTGGCGAACCGAAGGTCAGCGAAGCTAAAATGGTGGATTTCGAGAACCGTATCGCAGAATACATAGAGAGTATTTGAGAAACGGAAGCGCAGAAAACCGCCATTTGCAGTCCAAAAGACGATAATTAAGACGTTGTGGGTTCCTTCTTCAACAATTTTTCCTTTATCTAAAACAATAATGCGGTTCATATGCTTTAACGTCGAAAGGCGGTGGGCAATGGCAATGACCGTTTTTCTTTTGTCTTCAATGAGGAAATTCAGGCTCTGCTGGATCTGTTTTTCAGTCTCACTATCCAGAGAAGAGGTTGCTTCATCAAGAACAAGGATGGGCGCATCTTTCAAAAAAGCCCGCGCAATAGCGATCCTTTGTCTTTGGCCCCCTGACAACTTTATGCCTCTTTCGCCGACAAATGCCTGGTACTGATTGGGTAAGGTCCTAATAAAGTCATGGATGTGGGCCTTTTTACTGGCTTCAATGACGTCTTCGTCTGATGCGTTCAGGTTGCCATACCGGATGTTTTCCATAAGCGTCCGGTGAAACAACATCGTATCTTGAGGAATGACTGCAATATTTTCCCGCACGGAATCTTGGGTGACGCGGCTAATATTTTGATCGTTTATGAGAATTTCACCTGAGTCATTTTGAAAATACCTCAACAGAAGATTGATGAGGGAAGATTTTCCAGAGCCTGAGTACCCAACCAGCCCGACCTTTTCACCGGGTTGTATCACCAGATTGAGACCCGTAAAAACAAGGGTTTCAGGGCTGTATCCAAAATGAACGTTTTTAAATTCTACTTTTGGGTTTCCCACAACCAGAGCTGGCGCATTTTTTTCATCCAAGTTTTGTTGAGGGATGTTGAGTATGGAAATAGAGCTTTTCAAGTCTCCCATGGCCCTTGAAAAATCTTGCAAGGACACCGTAGCCAGCCAAATATCCTCTGACACAATGAGCGTAATGCCAAATACAAACGCAAAATCCCCAATCGAAATGAATCCTCCCATCCTTAAATAAATCATGTAAAAGAGAATGAACCCCAACATGATCAGGTAAAGAATACCCCCAACAATTTGGACGGCAAAACCGTACTGATATGTACGGACCTGCTTTGGAATAAAATCATGGGAAATCTGTTCATCCAGGCTTTTCAGTTCCCTCTTTCGTGTGGCGAAAGAGAAAAGGGAAATAATATTGGTGATTTTATCCGAGACTTGCCCAATCAGCGCATGTCGGCTTTCTGATTCTTCAAAGGAGAGTTGGTTTGCCCTTTTAGAAAGATGATACATAATGGGTATGTAAAACATTCCCCAGGTAAAGATAAATAAACCGAGCCTTATGTTAATGAAGGAAAGAGCCCAAAGGTTTACGATGCATTTGAGAATTCTTACCAGAAGCCCATGGTGCATTTCAGCCCAGAATTTATCATACCCATCCAACACCCCTTTGAGCTTACTACTGATACCCCCCGTAAAGTTATTCTGAAAAAACAGATAGGAGTGGTGTTGTACATAGTCGTAAGACTTTAACAGGAGAGCGCGCCTCACATAAGGTTCTGCTCGCCATTCCGCAACATCGCTAATCCGCCACACTAGTTCCATGGCGAGCTGGGCCCCCGCAAATAAAAAGATTGGAAGCAGGACATTTTGATAAGTTATCGGATTTTCGGTTGCCATCACATCAAGGAACAGCTTGATGGCATAATTATAGGCAAAAGGATAAAAACTCGCCGTAACCGGCGCTGCCAACATTAAAAGATAAAACCATTTATAGGGTTTTATGTGAGGCCAGAAAAATAGGAATATAGACTTGTAGGACATGTAAACTCGGTTATAAAGTGAGGTTTTTGTCCTCTATCGCAACTTTCCAGCGTTCCGTCATACGAGGAGCGCGTAGCGCAACATGGCAATTGTCTCGATGAAATGAGAACAGGATACGAGAAAAAGATTAAGGAGCTTTTTTAAATCAATGGGTACCCATAGGCATTGAATGCCTGGTAATGCCACCACTCATTCGGGAAAAAATCCCATCCTGCACTCATCATGATGCCGAGCAATAAATAGCGGTTTGCCGCGATATCAGAAGAAATAGGAGAGGTACCGTGGTGCGCCCGCGGGGATAAATCGTCAAAGTCTGTCCCCATGTCAAGTTCCTGGCCTCTCGCATCAACCAACGTTAAGTCAATGGCAACGCCGCGGGTATGGTGGGACCCTTTGTCTGGCGGCATAATGTAGTTCGGGTCTGGACAATGCGCCCAAAGTGCTTCTTGCACGGCGCGGGGGCGGTAAGCATCAAAAATTTTAATCCTCAACCCTTGCTCTTTGGCGAGGGCGACAGACCGCTTCAATAAAACCAGCGCATCCGCATGAATAAAACAACGGTCATCATGGTAGATTCTGGCGCCTGTTATATTGTTTTTTGTTGCATAGCGGAGGTCAAGAAGAATATTATGGGAAGCTTCTGTAATTTCAACGAGGGATGGATGAAAAGGATTAGGATCTTGGCTAGCATCTAAACGGGTTTCTAAATGATTCTGTAGCATCGCTTCTCTCCTCACCATAGATTAAAGATACTTTAAATGAATACACCAAGTCCTGATGCCCATCAATCTGTAAAAATTCTTGCTTTTGATACCTCCGGGGATGAAGCGTCTTTGGCTTTAGGGGTTGCCGGGAAAATGCACTGCGCTTCCCTTCCTTTTGGCACAGGCCCTCACAGCCAGGCTGCTTGTCTGTTTCCGATGATGCAAGACCTTTTGAAAAGCGAAAACCTTACCTTTCAAGACGTTAATGTGATCGCAACACTGACAGGACCTGGGTCCTTTACAGGCATACGACTTGGGCTGGCAGCAGCACAAGGGTTAATTTTATCCCTTAAGGCAAGAAGCTTTGCGCCAACGACGTTTCAACTCTTTGCTTTTGGCGCCTGGAAAGAAAGGTGTGGCACTACTCTTGATTGTTCTTCAGCTCGTCCTTGTCTGGTAACGTTAACGACAAAACGGGATAGTTTTTACACGCAGGCGTTTGAGAAAGGGTGCATTCCCCTAGGCCCAGCCAGCATCCAAACGGAGGATGATATTCAAGCTTTCCTCGCCCTCAACCCAGGCATGGACCGCATCGGTCATCTCTCAGCTTCAAGCGCAGAAAATTTAATCCATTTTTACTTTCATGAGCTAAAGTCTAATCCCAAACCATTTTCAGAAGGCCAAAAGGCTTTACGCCCTTTTTATTTGCATAATCCTGATTTTGTAAAGCAAAAACTATGGTCTCTCTAGTTCCTTTGATGGCTGAAGATGGTGGCGCTTTAGAAGAGATCCATGCGTCCTGTTTTCCAGATGCATGGGACAGAGCCACCTTTGACAACTTGCTAAAAGAAAACCCGACGTGTGGATGGATGGCCACATCTTTGACCGGAGATCCTCTGGGATTCATCCTAGCGAGAATTGTGGGAAATGAAGCTGAAATTTTGACCTTCGCTGTCCAGCCATCTTCTCAAAAATTGGGCGTAGGACGTTGTTTGCTCAAAGCTTTAATGAATTTCTTGACGTCCGTTCGATGTAAAAAGGTTTTTTTAGAAGTTGCCTTTGATAATGAGACCGCAATCGGTCTTTATAGATCTGCGGGATTTACACCCGTTGGAACACGGCCAAACTACTACCAGCGGACAGGTCAAACTTTTGTTTCCGCCTCTGTGATGGCCTGGACAGCAGATGAGATGGAATAAGATTTTCGCCTTCTTTACTTCCTTAAAATCCTTGCTCGTTTAAAAAAATTAGAATTATGAAAAAAAGGGCTTGTTCTTTTTCTCTATTGGATTTATAAAATCAAAGACTGAAATATAATAAAATAGAGGATTTTCTAAGTTATGTCAGAACAACCTATTCGCCTTGAATTATTAAGTTTAACTGCTGAAATTGTTGCAGCACATACATCGAATAACGCTGTTGGTGTTACAGATTTACCAAGCGTTATCCAGCAGATTTTTATTACCCTGTCCAATCTGAGTACAGAGGGGGTACAAGGCGGATTAACCACGCGCCCAAAGCCAGCTATTGCCGTTAATAAGTCCATTACAGATGACTATATTATATGCTTGGAAGATGGTAAGAAATTACAAATGCTGAAGCGCCACCTGAAAACCGTTTACAACTTGACGGTTGAACAATATCGTGAACGCTGGGGTTTGCCCGCAGACTACCCTGTTGTGGCGCCGAACTATGCCAAACGCCGTAGTGAAATCGCGAAATCCAGCGGTTTGGGTATGTCCCGCCACCGCCGTAAGAAGCTAAAAGTTGTTGAAACTGTAGAGAATATCTCCCAAGTTGCATAAGCCCTTTGGGCTAGGAATCAGGAGCCAGGGACCCCGAAAACATATAATGTACTAAGGGCTGTTCCCCTGGTACCTGGCTCCTGGTACCTGAGCTTTAAAACCTTGAACTTTGGCTTTTAAACTGCATGTCTTCTCAAACCCTTCAGAAAAAAAATCTTTATATCAAAACGTACGGCTGTCAGATGAATGTTTATGATTCAGAACGGATGGCTGATATGTTAATACCCCTTGGGTATACCATAACCGACAGCCCTGATCATGCAGACATGGTGATTTTAAATACCTGTCATATCCGAGAAAAAGCAGAACAAAAAGTTTTTTCTGATTTAGGAAGACTTCGTGATAAACGGGATGAGCGACGCACCCGGGGAGCGGACACGGTGATTGTCGTGAGTGGCTGCGTTGCGCAAGCGGAAGGAGCGGAAATTATCCGTCAGGCTCCTTATGTGGATATTGTCGTTGGTCCCCAGACTTACCATCGCCTACCTGAAATGATCGCCAAAGCAACCCGGGCTGTCCATAAAACAAAGAAACCAGGCCAAAAAAAGGGCTTGGGAATCGTGGACGTTGATTTTCCCGTGGAATCAAAGTTCGACTCTTTACCCCAAACAGCAGAATCCAGGGTAGCAGCTTATCTTTCCATTCAAGAAGGATGCGATAAATTTTGTACATTCTGTGTTGTCCCTTATACAAGGGGAGCGGAATACTCGCGCCCAGCCACAGAAATCCTTGCTGAAGCACGGCATCTTTTGTCCTTGGGAACAAAAGAAATAACGTTGTTGGGGCAGAATGTGAATGCTTATCATGGGCAAGCGCCGCTCGGAACAGAGTGGGGGTTGGGACGCCTGATCCGTGAACTGGCGGATTTGGGCGTTGACCGTATCCGCTATACAACTTCCCACCCCCGGGATATGAACCAGGATTTAATTGATGCCCACCGGGATGTTCCTGCTTTGATGCCCTTCTTACATTTGCCCGTTCAGTCTGGCAGCGACCGTATCCTGGAAGCCATGAACCGCAAGCACACCTCCCGAACCTATATTGATATTATTGAGCGCTTGCGTAATGCCCGGCCTGATATGGGCCTCTCTTCGGATTTCATTGTTGGATTCCCGGGAGAGACAGACAAGGACTTTGAAGAAACGCTTGCTTTAGTGCACCATGTCAAGTATGCGCAAAGCTATTCTTTCAAGTACAGCATTCGCCCCGGAACACCTGCAGGCGCTATGGACGACCAAGTTCCGGAAGAAGTCAAAGCTGATCGGTTACAGCAGTTGCAAGATCTGCTCAACGAACAACAATTGACTTTCAACCAAAAAACAGTTGGAACCGTACAATCTGTTCTCCTTGACCGAAAGGGACGCCAAGAAGGCCAATTTATTGGCCGTTCACCTTATATGCAATCTGTTGTGGTCAATGCGCCTGACCGATTGTTTGGACAGGTTATTGACGTGCGCATCAATCAGGCTCATCCTAATAGTGTGTCAGGAACAGTTGTTACCCACGAAGTGTAACCAACTGTTATGAAGCTTATAAAAAAGGATTTGTCCCTTTGAGCAAAAGAACCCCGCAGCCTATATTTGTTGAGTTTAACGACAACCATGGGCTGTCCTCTCTCGTTGGCCCGCAAGACCGTAATATTCTACGCATGGAACAGCAATTGGGTGTGTCCATTGCCTTACGGGGGAATCAAATTGCCATTTCTGGGCCTGAGCCAGCGGTTATGTACGCGAAATCTGCGCTTCAATATCTCTTTTCTCAATTTTTAAAAGGGCGGTCCCTTGAAATTGAAGACGTTGATGCCGCTATTCGGCTGGTAAGTGCTTCCGTCACCTTTAACGAGGACGGTGGGAAGGGAGAAGATGGGGAAATTTCCATTCCAACAAAACGCCGGAATGTTTTTCCCCGGTCTGCTCATCAGGCAGACTATATTAAAATGATGCAGACCTATGACCTGGTTTTTGGCCTAGGACCTGCAGGAACCGGTAAGACTTATTTGGCTGTTGCGTATGGAGTTTCCTTATTGTTGTCGGGTCAAATTGACCGGATTATTTTATCGCGGCCTGCGGTTGAAGCCGGGGAAAAGCTTGGTTTCTTGCCGGGAGATATGCGAGAAAAAATCGACCCCTATTTACGGCCTCTTTATGATGCTCTGCATGATATGTTACCGGTTGAGCAAGTCATTAAACGAATGGGCAATGGAGAAATTGAAGTAGCCCCCCTTGCTTTTATGCGAGGCCGTACGCTCAGCAATGCTTTTGTGATTTTGGATGAAGCCCAAAACACAACGCCCATTCAGATGAAGATGTTTTTAACGCGGTTGGGAATGAATTCCCGGATGGTAATCACGGGAGATTTGACACAAGTTGATCTCCCGGCTGGCGTCTTGTCCGGTCTAAAAGATGCCTTACGCGCTCTTGAAGGTGTTTCAGAAATTGGCTATCTTACTTTTGGTGAGGAAGACGTGGTCCGCCACTCCCTCGTCTCAAAAATCGTGCGAGCTTATGACCAGTATACCAAAAACCGTCTCAACCTGGTTGACTATTAAAAATGCTTGACCCTGACCCGTCTATGGATATCGTTGTTATTATTGACAAGCCCTGCTGGGAAAAGCCTGCTTCTCAATGGAAAGCGCTCATCCAGCCAGCTGTTTTAGAGACGTTGCGTCAATCTTTGTGGATCTCGGAGGCAGAAATTAATGTCTTACTGACAGATGATACCACCATTCGGGAGCTTAATAAAACGCATCGTGGCTATGATAAGCCAACCAATGTCTTATCTTTTCCAAGCTTGGAGCCAGAAGCTATATCTGCTTTCTACCACAAACAAAATGACCAAGCGGTCATTTTAGGGGATATTGTTCTTGCATTTGAGACCATCCAGAAAGAATCTTTGGCCGAACATAAGCCTTTTGAGCATCATTTGGTGCATCTCACGGTACATGGTATTCTCCACTTGCTGGGTTTTGACCATCAGCAAGACAAGGATGCTCTCGTAATGGAATCTTTAGAAATAAAGATTTTATCTTCTTTAATGATTCCCAACCCTTATCAAGAGCGATCATAAACAAGATGATGACGACCTCAAGTAT
>JAJONN010000057.1 GCA_021323455.1 Alphaproteobacteria bacterium
TGCAGAAGGGGCCAACCTTGGCATGACGCAGCGTGCCCGTATTGAATTCTCCCTGAAAGGAGGGCGCATCAATACAGATGCGATTGATAATTCTGCAGGTGTTGATTGCTCTGACCATGAGGTCAACCTGAAGATTCTCTTTAGCACGCTTACCAATACGGTTTCTCGTAACGAGCGTAATGAGCTTTTAAAAAAAATGACAGACGATGTGGCCCAACTAGTACTTGCGGATAATTACCGCCAAACACAGGTTTTGACCATTCTGGAAGCTACAAAGTCATCAGACATCCATACCTATCAATCTTTGATGCGTAGCCTTGAAGCGGACGTTGGGCTTGACCGTGCTCTGGAAGCCTTGCCCGATGATGAAACACTGGAGCAACGCCGTGCGCGGAGTCAAGGAATAACGCGACCGGAACTATCTATTTTACTCGCCTATTCCAAAATTGCCTTATATGAAAAAATCTTGAAGTCAGCTTTGCCTGACAGCTCTTATTATTTGCCTTGGTTTTATGGATATTTCCCCAAAATCATTCAGGAGAAGTTTCCAAAAGCAATGAGTGTGCACCCCTTACGCCGGGAAATCACGGCAACGGTTCTTGCAAATGAAGTAATTAATCGTGTCGGACCTGCCTTTATTTATGAAATAAGCCAAACTTGTGGCGTTAATGATGTTGAGGTGGTGAAAGCTTTCTTTCTGGCCTGTGAGGTTCTAGAACTTAAAAAACTTTGGGACCAAATTGACAGCCTCGATCCGCTGATGGTGGCAGATATACAAACACAAGCCTTGCTCGATGTTAACCAATCCTTGGAGCAAATTATTCTATGGTTCCTGCGTCATCCCGATATAAAGCCCTCAAACTTCACGGGTCTCCATATCCTATTATCCCAGGTTCCTGATAAACTCCAGGGGGAACAACACCATATTTTTAACTTAAGGCGCCAGGGTTTTATCCATCTAGGGATATCTGAGGATATCGCTCAAAGTTTATCCCTGATCCCCTTCCTTCCTGCCTTGCTGGATATCATGGTCCTTGGCAAGAAACACCATAACCTGAAAGCTATCGCTCAAACGTATTTCGCCTTACGCTCAAAAATTGGCTTGGACTGGCTGGCTGTGCAGGCCACGCAGATTCACGTGGATTCTGAATGGCAACGCAGCGCCCGGACCATCTTGATAGATGATCTCGCTCAGGTTCAGGTGAAGCTCACCAACAGGGTGGTTATGGAAACCCAGGACAATGATGTAGAGGCCTGGATGCACAAACACAAGGACAGCATTCATCGTATCCACCCCATCCTCTCAAATATTAAAAGCACAGGACATTCTGACTTGGGAATGATCAGCTATGCCATGCGGCAATTGGAACGTCTCGTTTAAAGATAATGCCTAACTATCAGCTTCTCTTTTCAGCAAACTCAAGCGAACATTCCCATAGTATTGATTAAAAACAACGCGTGGCATGAACATGTCAATAATTAGATTTTGAATTATCCTGCCGCTTCTACAGGAGTAAATAGAAATTAAATAATTATTTTTTAATTTTTCATCGGTTTTCGCCCCAATCTTGACAGGCCGCTTACACCCTCGTACGCTAAAGGTAGGCCATTATAATTTCCGGGTGAATTATTAAAAAATGTTTCCTCCTGCCTCTTCGTCAACCCCATCAAGGCCTTTATCCCCCCACCTTCAAGTCTATCGTCCGCAACTCACCTCTGTTTTATCGATTGTCCACCGCTTTACAGGTATTGCATTGAGCTTAGGCACCGTTCCCCTGGTTGTGTGGCTCGGCGCGCTCGCTATGGGTCAAGAGACTTACTGGGCAATCTCACGCTTGTTCTCCTGTCCCCTTGGCATAACGATGCTACTCGGGTGGGCTTTTTGCTTTTATTTTCATCTTGCCAACGGCATCCGTCATTTGTTTTGGGATATCGGCTGGGGGTTTGACCTTAAAGAGGTGTACCGCAGTGGCTGGATGGTGGTCGGTATCAGCTTTGGGTTAACTCCGTCATGATATCTTTTCGCACTTCTCCGCCTCAAATCAAGGCCCAAAGCTCCGCCCATAAGGGGGTAATTCACTGGCGACGGCAACGTACCTCTGCTGTGATGCTGGTGCCTTTGAGTGTTTGGTTTCTCGTCGAGGTTTTGCGCCATACGCAGGCAGATTATCCCACGGTTGTGGCTTGGGCAGCACAACCATGGGTTGGGGCAGCTCTTGCCTTGTTTGTAAGCCTCGGTTTTTATCATAGCGCTTTAGGAATTCAAGTTGTTATTGAAGATTATGTACCCAATCCTTTTTGGCAAATGGTCTTGAGCTTTAAGGTTAAAGCCTTAAGCCTTGCCCTAGCGGTTTTGTCCTGGTTCTTTATCATTCGCATTGCGATCATTGGGAACGGGTAGGATATTTATTATGACAAAAGAATACACCTTTATTGACCATCAATATGATGTTGTTGTGGTTGGCGCAGGCGGTGCCGGGTTACGGGCAACTTTGGGGATGTCCGCAGCTGGTTTGAAAACAGCTTGCCTTTCCAAAGTGTTCCCAACCCGCAGCCATACGGTTGCCGCTCAAGGCGGCATTGGAGCCGCCCTCAACAATATGGGAGATGGGGACGATTGGCGCTATCACTTCTACGACACCATCAAAGGGTCTGATTGGTTGGGAGACCAGGACGCCATTGAATATATGTGTAAAAACGCTATCCCGGCGGTTATTGAATTGGAGCATTTCGGCGTCCCTTTCTCGCGAACAGCGCAAGGGAAAATCTATCAGCGCCCTTTTGGGGGGCATACCATTCGTCAAGGAGAATCTATGGCGAAACGGGCTTGCGCCGCCGCAGATCGGACAGGCCATGCCATTTTACACACCCTTTATCAACAATGCCTCAAATACCAATCTGAATTTTTTGTAGAATTCATTGTCCTTGATTTGATGATGGATGGGAAAGGGGCTTGTTGTGGCGTCGTTGCCTGGTGCCTGGATGACGGGACAATCCATCGGTTCCAAGCCCATCAGGTTGTTTTGGCCACCGGCGGCTATCATGGTTCTACGGGCAGGTTTACCATTACAAGATATGGAATTCATTCAATTTCACCCAACCGGCATTTATGGGGCTGGCTGTTTAATTAGTGAGGGCGCACGCGGAGAAGGCGGTTATTTAAGCAATAGTAGAGGTGAGCGCTTTATGGAACGGTATGCCCCCCATGCCAAAGACCTGGCCTCACGCGATGTGGCCAGCCGCGCTGTCACCATGGAAATTTTAGAAGGACGGGGCGTTGGAGAACACAAGGATCACGTATTCTTGCATTTGGAGCATTTGGACCCCCAAGTTTTGCACGAGCGGCTGCCGGGCATATCGGAGACAGCTAGGGTCTTTGCAGGCGTTGATGTCACCCGCGACCCCATTCCCGTTTTGCCAACCGTTCATTATAACATGGGGGGCATTCCGACGAACCATTTCGGGGAAGTGATTTCTTCTTCAAAAGAAAGAGTTGTGCCTGGCCTCATGGCCATTGGAGAAGCCGCTTGCGTTTCTGTTCATGGTGCGAACCGTTTGGGAACGAATTCTCTCCTGGATTTGATTGTTTTTGGAAGGGCTGCAGCCCATCGAGCAGCGGAACTCCTATCTCCCAATACACCCCACCATCCCTTAAAAGCAACGGATGGAGAACAAGCCGTCATGCGCCTGGCCCGCTTGCGTCAGGCAACGGGCAAGCGCAAAGTCAGCGAGCTTCGCCTAGCCATGCAAAGAACCATGCAAGCCCACTGCGCTGTTTTCCGAAATGAAGCCCATTTAAGGGAGGGGCAAGAGAAGATGGCTCATATTGTCGATTGTTTTAACGATGTTCAAGTCAATGACCGCTCTCTCATTTGGAACACGGATTTGGCAGAAGCTCTTGAGCTTGAAAACCTTTTGCAGCAATCAACAGTGACTTTGGCTTCAGCCCTCAACCGCCAAGAAAGCCGTGGTGCCCATGCCCGGGAAGACTTTCCGGACCGTAACGATAAAAAGTGGTTAAAACATTCTTTATCTTGGTTAGAAGGAAAAGCAGTTAGGATGGGCGACCGCCCGGTTCACCTCCATACTTTGACGGATGAGGTTGCGCCTGTCCCCCCCAAGCAACGTGTTTATTAGCAGGAGGTAAGGCCATGGTTCAACTTCGGTTGCCTGAAAATTCCCGTATTAAGCCAGGGAAGGTTTACAAGGCAGATCAACCTTCCTCAACCATTAAGGTGTTTCAAGTCTACCGATGGAATCCGGATACGCCCGATAATCCAACTTATGATACGTTTGAGGTTGATTTAGCCACCTGTGGTACTATGGTCTTGGACGCCCTCATAAAAATCAAAGATGAAAAAGACACCACACTCGCGTTTCGCCGATCCTGCCGCGAAGGGATCTGTGGTAGTTGTTCTATGAACATTGATGGCACAAACACCCTTGCTTGCATTAAGCCTATTTCAGAAATTAAAGGAACGGTGCGCATTACGCCTTTGCCCCATATGTCCGTCATTAAAGATTTGGTATCTGATCTTACTCAGGCCTATGCCCAGTACGCTGCTTCCAAGCCGTGGCTGCAGGCAGGCACCCCTGCTTCCCAACGGGAGCGCCTTCAAAGTGAAGAAGAACGGGCAAAATTGGATGGGTTGTGGGAGTGTGTTTTGTGTTTTTGTTGTACAACCAGTTGCCCAAGTTATTGGTGGAATGGGGACCGCTTTTTGGGGCCAGCCACTTTACTGCAATCCTATCGCTGGATCGTTGACAGCCGGGATGAAAATACCGGGGAACGGCTGGATGGCTTGGAAGATCCTTTTAAACTATATCGTTGCCACACCATTATGAATTGTACGAAAACCTGCCCGAAAGGGTTGAACCCCGCCAAAGCTATTGGAGAAATCAAGAAAAAACTAGGGGAACAACGGTAGGGAGAACAAGGTTTTTAGAAAATATCTGGAAAAATCCTCTAAAACTCAAGTTATTATTTATCGAAAATATAAATGAAAAATCATTTATTTAAAATATAAAATCCATAAAAATTAATTATTATAAGAAGCGACTGAATTAATCAATAATTAACAAATTATACTTATAATAAGAATTATGCCCAAATGTTTGGTCTTTATTGAAAGGAGTCAGAGAGATGCCTTTGAGAGATGATTTTCCCAAAAGTAAAACCAATGCCCAAAGCTTGGGAAGCACGAAGGGCAGTGGGCCTGCAAAAGGTACAAGCGGCATACACGGTGCTGGAAGCACAAAAGCAGCCCAACCTGTAAAAGCTGGTGGCAAGCCCCTACAGCCAGATGATGTTAAAAGCCTTGTGGAAAATCATGGCAAAGCAAAGTTTGGTAGCCGAGAATGGGTATTGAAAGCGCCATCCTGGAGTGACTCAGTGCTTCAAGCGATCATCAGTGATCCTGAATTTACAGTAAAACCTGCGGGTAAGCCAGCGGTAGATGGCAAGTGGGTCTACGAACTTCGGGGACATGGCAAAACAATAAACCTGACGATTGGTCATTAACATAAGATTTATCATTATTATGGTTGAGTAAAAGCCATTTTTTAGAGCGTGGAGGGTATTTTTTCAGCGCCCTTCACGTTCTTCTTGTATGTTAACTGAATTCGACATCAGAAAAATGAAGCGTTCGTTTTTTTAAAGGGACAACAAGGATAATGTATTGATTTTTATTTTTTATTATTAAACATTATTTATATTTACATCGAATGGGGGTTATATTATTATCTCCACTCTGTGGTGTGTGATCCATGATCGTCTTTTGCCTCGCAGATGGCGGTTTCTTACGCTTCCGTTCCTCAAATATTCTTTATATACTCTGCGATACGGTTCTTGAAACTCCCTGTTTTTGCCACAAAATTCTTCAATTGATGACCGCTTTAAGGAAATTGTGGGTGCCCAGGGAAGGGAAAGGTTCAACCTTCAAGATCACTCCCTTCGAGAGACCATTGCCGTCTTATTGGCTGCCTCAGCAGGTAGGTTTCTTTCTGGTTGCTGTATTCAGGAGAAAAGGGTTGCAAAGAACCTTCTGGGGAGAAAAGTTCATCCTTAACCCTTTGAATCTCTTGATGGTAATGATCTAGTTCCCCTGCAAGTTCAGAGGCAGGGATTCTCCCTTGCATATAGGGCGAGAAGAGGGCGATGAGATCAGGTAATTCACGAAGATCCTGGATCGTTCTTGTGAGGTTCTCTAGCTCTTTTCTTTTTTGTCTTATAGCCTGGTCAAGAGGCGATAGATTTTTCTGAAATTCATCCTCTAGTGTTTTTCGATTAAGCGCTGTTTGGTCACGTTCTTCTGTTATTGTAGCGTATTCTTGTTCTACGCCGCGTTGTATTTCTTGTTGTCGATTAAAGGCAGCCCGAGCTTCTTCCAATTCCTTGTTTGTGTTTTCAAGGTCTTCCAGCAATGAATCCAGGCGCCTTTTTTCTAAAGAATCAGGCACATGCGGCAGAGAAGTTATAAGCCAGGCCGCATCAAGTGGGTTTTGTTGAATCTCCGGTTTCATCAGGAATTCTATTCTTTCTCTAAAGAGATCCATATCAGTCCTTTTTCCAGCTTCTTTAGACATTAACCTTTCCAGTTCAATGAGCGATTCGTCTTTCCATAACTGACGTCTATCCAGTTTTTCTTTCAACGTCTTAAAGTCTTGTGTGCAGATATGGTTGCCCGGGGATTGTTCCTTTAATTCCTTTTCGGATTTCTGTATAACCCTATGTACATTGAATAATTTACTGAAATCAGCAGATAGGGTCGGGTGGTCTTCGTCCAACATTAATAAAGATAGACTATCATTAAGCTTTCCATGAGCCTCAGTAAAATCGAGGGAAAGTAATCTTTCTATAAGCCCACTGGTTTGTTCATTAATGCTCTCTAATGTAGGGGAAGTAGAAAAAGTGATTCCTGCATCCTGTAGGGCGTCAGAGAAGGAGGACCAATAGTCATGCTCTGTATTTTGTAAGGCTCCCTGAATAAAAAGGTTGAGACGGCCGGCGATAACGCGTTGAAAGCCTTCAAAATACTCGGTCCGTTTCTTGTACAAATCATTTAATTTGCCCAGAGAAGAAATCTTGGTTGTTAAATTATTGATTTCTTCGGAAAATTGGGAGATTTCCTTCTTTTTCTCTGTTATTTCCTCCTGGGTTTTTTTAAGTTCAGATTCGAGCTTGGTTTGTTGAGTGATTAAAGCGTTTTTTAATTTAGCGAATTTTCTTGGTATTTCCAAAAAAAGATTGTTTGTGGCGGCAGAGAGCGTATTAATGACGTTGGTTTGCTCCTCAATTCTCAGAGTTAAACTGCGCTGTCTTTGGTGGTATTTATGGCTCTTGCCTTCAAGAACACAAACCCTATTTTCCAAGCCCTTCAGCAAAGCTTCATAGTGTGATGCCCTGCATTTCTTCTGTTTTGACAAGTTTTGTAGACGTTCCCTACAGAGATCTTTTTCCTTCTGCATAAGGTCTTCGTTATCCTTAACAAATTTTTCCAAAATTCCTAACATTGTTGACCCGGGAGCCTGAGATGAAGAAAAGTTAAGGTGCTTCAATTGTTGACCTGGAAAGTCCAAAAGATCCCTTTCCTGGTTCAATCCTTCCCTCGCAACTTTACCTTTATCTGGCCCCTCTTGTATCCGCATGATGGCTTCTAATTGCCGCTCTTCCTCCTCAATTTTCAGAAGCTCTTCTCCGACTTTAAGGTCGCGCTCAGCATCTTCCTGTAGGTGCCTTGCTACGGAATCTTCGCGCTCTTTTTCTTGATATGGCGCTTCCTCAGCAAGCCTTAAAGCTTCATCTTGTTGACGTATTGGCTCTTGTCTAGCTTGTTCAGGCGCCAGGGGGCCTTCCTGAAGAGGCTCTGCTTCTCCAGGCCTTAAAGCCTCAGCTTGTTCATGTACCAGTCCTTGTTCAGCTTGTTCAGGGGCTTGAGCGTCTTCTTGTAGAAGCGCTGGTTCTTCAAACCTTAAAGGCTCAACTTGCTCAGGCACTGCCCCTTGTTCAGCTTGCTCAAGCGCTTGAGCTTCTTCCTGGAGAGGCTCTGCTTCTCCAGGCCTTAAAGCCTCAGCTTGTTCATGTACCAGTCCTTGTTCAGCTTGTTCAGGGACTTGAGCGTCTTCTTGTAGAAGCGCTGGTTCTTCAAACCTTAAAGGCTCAACTTGCGCAGGCACTGCCCCTTGTTCAGGTTGCTCAGGCGCTTGGGCGTCTTCCTGGAAAGGTGCTGGTTCTTCAGGCCTTAAAGGTTCAGGGTGTTCACGCACCGCGTATTCTTCAGGTTGCTCAGGCGCTTGGGCTTCTCCCTGGAGAGGTGCTGGTTCTTCAGGCCTTAAAGGTTCAGCTTGCTCAAGCGCTTGAGCTTCTTCCTGGAGAGGCGCTGGTTCTTCAAATCTTAAAGGCTCAGCTTGCTCAGGCACTGCCCCTTGTTCAGGTTGCTCAGGCGCTTGGGCTTCTCCCTGGAGAGGTGCTGGTTCTTCAAACCTTAAAGGTTCAGGTTGTTCACGCACCGCCTCTTCTTCAGCTTGCTCAAGCGCTTGGGCGTCTTCCTGGAAAGGTGCTGGTTCTTCAAATCTTAAAGGCTCAGCTTGCTCAGGCACTGCCCGTTCTTCAGGTTGCTCAGGGGCTTGGGCGTCTTCCTGGAAAGGTGCTGGTTCTTCAAATCTTAAAGGCTCAGCTTGCTCAGGCACTGCCCCTTGTTCATGTTGCTCAGGCGCTTGGACGTCTTCCTGGAAAGGTGCTGGTTCTTCAGGCCTTAAAGGTTCAGGTTGTTCACGCATCGCCCCTTCTTCAGGTTGCTCAGGCGCTTGGGCGTCTTCCTGGAGAGGTGCTGGTTCTTCAAGCCTTACAGCCTCTCCTTGCGCAAGCATTGCCTCTTCTTCAGATTGCTCAGGGACTTGGGCTTCTTCTGGTAGAGGGGCTGGTTCTTCAAGCTTTAAAGACTCAATAATGAGGCGTCCTGAATCCTGGGCATCAAGCTCTCTCCCGTCTTTTTTAAAGCGTACGTTTTCCATTCTGTAGTTCACCGAATGAACATGACGGGCATCTGCCTTATATATATCTATGGGTGTCTGCCCAAAAAAAGGAGATTTTCTCTTAAAATAAATGCCGTCCTGGTTGAAGAAGAAGGGCACCCATTTGTGCATTGGGGAGTGGGAAGGATTGTCTTTAGAGCCAGGCGGCCTAAAATAAGGCAAATCATTTGGAGAAAAAATGGGATCATTTGCAGAAAGGGCTAAAATGGCTTTGGGGGGATCTGTTTTAGAAGGGAGAGAATCGTAAGCTGCCTTAAACCCAGGCACTAAAAACTCCAACCATGTGCTCAATTTATGGAGGGTTTCTCCACTGCATATCACTGAGGTAGCTACGAGAAAAGATGTGAAAGTAAAATAGTACAATTTCATACGTTCACCTCATAAAACTACTCTCATTATAGCTGAAAATAAGAGGAGAAGCTATGGGTTAAACTAGGGGGTGTCATCAATGATCATCTTTTGGGTTGCAAACGTATGAAGCATATATGAACCCATATATGAACCCATTGTTCTTATTCCATGTTACAATTTGCCAAAAAATACAGGATGAAGGGCAACCCTATGGCAATGAAAAGAACAGGAACATCTTAAGCGCATCTAAACAAAAGGGATGTTTCCTGGACGTGAGAAGAGATGTCATCTTCAAAGAAGATATTTGGCCAATATCTAAAGTTAATTAAAAGCTTTCTAAACGGCATTCTTCATGCCCTTCGTGTTCAGCAGGCAGTACACGCGGATTCTTTTGTCGAGGGCAAAGGAGGAAAAGCACGGGAAGTGGCGGAGGAATTAATCGTTGAAGGGATGGTATTAGAAAAAATTTCTAAGGTGACTAAACTCAACCTCGAGGACGTGAAGTTTTCGGCTGGTTAAGTTGCTGTAAGATATAAAGAATAAAATAGCCTCATTCTCACGCACGCTTATATATATGGATCGCCTTACCATAGGCAGCCATGGCTGCTTCCTTAAGGGCCTCAGAATGCGTTGGGTGGGCATGGCAAGTGCGTGCCACATCTTCAGCAGAGGCTCCCATTTCCATCGCAAGAGCTGCTTCAGCAATCATTGTTCCCGCCATTTCACCAATTATATGGACGCCCAATATCCGGTCTGTTTTTTCGTCACTCAAAACCTTGACAAAGCCTCCGGCCTCTCCCACAGCTTTGGCGCGGCTATTCGCCAGGAAAGGGAAAGTTCCAACACGGTAGTTGATCCCTTCTTCCTTTAGGTTCTCTTCTGTTTTCCCAACCGTCGCCACTTCTGGGGAGGTATAAATGACAGCCGGAATGACCCCGTAA